>DATAGA010000382.1:0-1885 GCA_036257215.1 Myxococcota bacterium | reverse complement strand
CAGCACGCCGGGGATGGCGGCCCGCAGACGCTCGACCAGCGCGCGTGTGCCCGCGTAGACCGAGTGGTCCGGGTCGTTGAGCCAGACGTGGATCGTGTCGAGGAACACGCCGTCGAAGCCGAAGCGCGCGGCGAGGGCCTCGATCTGGCCGGCGAGGTCTGCGCGGAAGCCGGGATGGCCCGGGTTGAGCCACGCCTGCCAGCCGGTGTCGTGCGCGCGCGAGAAGTCCCAGTCGGGCTGGTTGCCGTGGAAGCGGTTGCCCGTCGCGCTCTTCAGGTAGGCGCGCGGGTCGAGCTCCGCGAAGCGCGGGAGCCGCGCATTCACGCAGTTGCCGCCGAACATCGGCATGACGTGCACCCCGAGCTCGCGCGCGCCCTTGCAGAGCGCCGCAAACCCCTCCTCCCCGCCGAGCCGCGGCTCCGGCCGCCACTCCCCGTACTGCCAGTAGTAGCGCCCCTCGAAGCCGGGCAGGTACGCGAGTACGCGGCGGCCCTCGATCCGGTCCGTCACGAAGCGCAGGACGTCGAGCATGCGGCCGTAGTCGAGGAACGCGCGGCCGGTCCAGTGCATGCCGTGGAGCGTGACCGCCAGCTGCAGCTCGCGCGCCCAGGCCGACACGTCCGGCCGCTCTGCGAACGGCGCGAGGCCGTAGGCGCGCTCGAGGAAGCGCAGGTGCTCGTCCAGGAAGCGCGCCGGGTCGGGGTCCCGCTCGATCACGACCGGCGGGCCGACGAAGTCGCGTCCGTGCTCGGTCGCATCCTCGTCGAGCACGACCTCGATCGCTCCGCGTCCCGCGAGCGCACCCGCGCGCTCGACGGCGAACGCGAAGCGCTTCTCGCGCACGTCCGGGTCCTCGACCCGGATGCCGACGGTCGCGGCGCCCGCGCGCGCGGTCACGAGCGGCGTCGGGATCCGGTTCGGGTACTGGACGATCTCGCCGCCGGCGCCGACCTCGCGCTCGCCCGCCTCGTCCACGAGGCGCAGCGGCGCGGGAAGGTCGCGGAGCAGGAGCTTCACGCCGCGGATCGGGGCGGGGGCGCGGGCGCGCAGCGTGCAGCGCACGCGCCCGGGTCCCTCGGCGCGCAGGTGCAGCGTCGCCTTGCCCTCCGCCTGCACCTGCTGCCCCGCGCAGGCGAGGCCGGCGGCGCGCACCGCGAAGTCGCCGCCCTCGAGCCGAGCGCTCGTCCGGCGCGGGTCGAGCCCGTAGACGTTCTCCAGGGTCGCGATCTGGAGCGAGACGCGCAGGCCGTGCGCGTCGAAGAGCGGGTCCCCGAGGTCGAAGCTGGCGAAGTGCATCAGGGCGGGCCGGCGCCGAGCCACGCGCGCAGCCCCGCGAAGAGGCTCCCCCACTGCACCTCGAGCGCGATCAGGAGGATGATCACGACCTCGAGCAGCTCGGCGCGTCGCGTCGCGGCCTGGTCGCCGACCTTCTCGTAGATGCTGTCGAGCGCCTGCAGCTTGTGGCCGATGCTCCCGTGCCACTTGTCGAGGTCGTAGCGCTCGGCGATGAGGCCGTATACGTCCGCCAGCCACTGGTCGCCGAGGAGGCTCACGGCGTTGTTCACCGACTCGTAGAGCATCGCGGCGTCGACCTGGAGCTCCGCGACGTGGCGGACGTCGGCGCCGCCGACGAGCGAGCGGCGGCGGCGCTGGAGCGCGCGGGTCGCCTCCTCGAGGTCGCGCTCGAGGTGCTTGTCGAGGTTGCGCAGCTCGAGCAGCTCGGTGTTCGCGAACTCGAGGACGAGCCGCTCGTCGGCCGAGCCGCCGACGGCGACCGCTGTGCTCCAGTCGACCACGAGCAGGTCGTCGGGTGAGTAGGAGATGCAGAGCCGGAGCGCGTCCTCCACCCGGCTCTCGGCGAGCGGGCGCTCCTCGGCGCGCAGGA
>DATAGA010000368.1:0-9201 GCA_036257215.1 Myxococcota bacterium | reverse complement strand
CCGGCATGGAGGCGCGTCATCACGACCTCGGCGGCGGTCTTGCCCTCCTTCTGGTGGAGGTCCACCGGGATGCCGCGGCCGTCGTCGGTCACGGTGACCGACCCGTCCGCGTGGATCACGACGGAGATCTCCTTGCAGAACCCCGCGAGCGCCTCGTCGATCGAGTTGTCGACGACCTCGTAGACGAGGTGGTGCAGGCCCTCGGGACCGGTCGTCCCGATGTACATCGCCGGGCGCTTGCGGACGGGCTCGAGGCCTTCGAGGACCTCGATGGAACGCGCGTCGTAGCTCAACGGTCTTCCCGCAGGGGTTCAGGTACGTCGCAGGCCTTGCCAGGGCTCCCCCGGCGACGGGGAGGCGCGCGACCCGGAGGGACCGCGCGGGACGCCGGGGCCAGCGACGACGCGGCGGGCGGACGCACCGCCCGACCGACGGCCGGAAGCTACCGGATGTCTAAGTGCTCGTAAAGGCGAGACTAGACGGCTTCCAGCGACGTGAACGGCGCCGTTTTCGCGGGTGACACCGCGCAGTCCGGGCTAGAGGCGCATCGGCATGACGACGGCCAGGGCGTCGCCGTCGTCGGTGGGCTGGACCTGCGCGGGGGAGTTGGCGTCGCGCAGGCCGATGCGCACCTCCTTCGCGCCGAGCGCCCCGAGGGCGTCGAGCAGGTAACGGACGTTGAAGCCGAGCGTGAGCGCGCCGCCGCCGTAGTCGACGTCGAGCTCCTCCTGAGCCTCGCCGAGGTCCGGGTTGTTCGAGGACGCGACGAGGCGCCCCTCGGTGAGCTCGAGCTTCACCGCCCGGCTGCGCTCCGAGGAGAGCACCGCGACGCGCCTCAGCGCGTGCACCAGCACCTCCGACGAGAGCACGAGCGTGTGGTCGAACGACGAGGGGATCACCTTGCGGTAGTCGGGGAACTCGCCCTCGATGAGGCGCATGACGAGCGTGACGCCGCCCCGGCGCACGAGGCCGCTGTTGCCGGAGAAGCCGATCTCGACGTCGTCGGCGTCCTCCTCGTCGACGAGCCGCTTCGTCTCGGCGAGGCCCTTGCGCGGGATGATGACGCCGCTCGCGAGGCCCTCGACCTCGGGCCCGAGCGCTCGGTCTACGAGGGCGAGGCGGTGGCCGTCGGTGGCGACCATGCGCAGCTTGCCCGCGTTCGCGTCGACCTCGACGAAGGCGCCGTTCAGGTTGTAGCGGGTCTCGTCGACGCTCGCGGCGTACATCGTGCGCTCGATCATCACCGAGAGCACCGCCGCCGGAAGCCGCACGAGCTTGTCGGACGGGAACTCGGGCAGGCTCGGGTACTCCTCCGCCGAGGCGCCGGCCAGCGAGAAGCGCGCCCGCCCACACTGGATCTCGAGGTACGAGTTCGACGTGGCCGCCAGCGCGACGGGCTCGTCGGGGAGCTCGCGCACGACGTCGTAGAGCTTGCGCGCGGAGACCGTGAGCGCGCCGGGCTTTGCGACGTCCGCATCCTGCGAGCTGCGGATCCCGACCTCGAGGTCCGTGGCCGCGATCAGCAGCGAGCCGGCGCCGTCCTTGCGCGCGTCGAGCAGGACGTTGGCCAGGATCGGCATCGAGTTGCGCCGCTCGACGATGGCCTGGATGCGGGCGAGGCCGCGCTGGAGGTCGGCCTTCTGGATGGAGAGCTTCATCGCTCACCTCTTCTCACTGTTCGAATGAGATCGAGAATGGAAGTGATCGTAGGAGTGGGCGCCGGAGCGACAGAACGCAGCCATCCGCTCGTCCTGGCAGCGGTTTCCTGCTGTCCGGAAGGACGCCGACAATGTCCGCGGACCCCCCTCTGCGTCGGCATCGTACCACGGCTCGCTGCTTGACACGGCCGCGAGCACACGGTTACGTTCGCGCCCCCGCTCCTCCCGGAGCTGCGGTAGCCTCCACTCGGTTGCCGCCGGAGCGGAACGCTCCGTCGACGGAACGCGCGGCACGCATCGCCGCGCTACGGGACTCATCCCATGAAGCGAACCTATCAACCGAGCCGGCTCAAGCGCAGCCGCACCCACGGGTTTCGCGCTCGCATGGCGACCAAGAACGGGCGCGCCGTCCTGAAGCGGCGGCGCGCGAAGGGGCGCAAGCGCCTGGTCGTCACCATCGCCTCCAAGTAGGGCGGACGCCGTGACGAGAGAGCAGGCGCAGCGCCGTCTGCGGCGCGCGGATCGCCTGCGGAGCGCGCGGGACTATGCGCGCGTCGCCCGCGAGGGTGAGCGGCGCGCCTCGGAGCACTTCGTGCTGCTCGTGGCGCCCCAGCGCGGACCCGGCTCGGAGGGCCGCACGGTGCCGCGGCTCGGCCTCACCGTGAGTCGGCGCGTCGGTCCGGCGGTCGTGCGCAGCCGCGTGAAGCGGCGGATCCGCGAGACGTTCCGCGCGCGGCGGGGCCTCCTGCCGGGGAGCGCCGACGTCGTCGTGATCGCGCGGCCGGGCGCCGGGGCGCTCGACGCACGGGCCGCGACGACCGAGCTCGCCGCGCTCTTCGAAGGCGGCGCCCGATGACGCGCGCGCCGGGCTCGGGCTGGACCCGGCTGGCGCCGGCTCTGCGGTCCGCGCCGCGCTTCGCCGCGGTGGCGGCGATCCACGCGTACCGGCTCGCGGTGTCGCCCGTCCTGGCACCGGCGTGCCGCTACGAGCCGAGCTGCTCGGCGTACGCGAGCGAGGCGATCGCGCGCCACGGGCTACGCGCCGGCGGGCGGCTCGCGCTGCGGCGCCTCGCGCGCTGCCACCCGTTCCGCCCGGGCGGCTACGACCCGGTCCCCGAGGAGGCCCGCCGTGGAGCGTAACTTCCTCCTCGCGCTCGCCCTCTCGTTCCTGGTCCTCACGCTCTGGACCTTCTACACGGCTCCGCCCGCACCGCCGCCCGGAGCACCGCCCGCAGCTCCGGCACCGTCGGCGCCGGAGGGTCCCGAGTCGCCCGGCCTGCCGGCGCCCGCGCCCGCGGCTCCGCCGACGGCAGTGCCCGTTCCAGCGCCGTCCGCGCAAGCCACACCGCAGGCGCCGGCGCAGCCCGCGGCGGAGGAGCGCGTCGTCGCGCTCGAGACGGACCGCGTGCGCGCCGCGTTCACGACGCGCGGCGGCGGGCTCGTGCACTGGCAGCTGCGCGAGTGGGACGACGCCTACCTGCCGGGCCGGCCGCGCGTCGAGCTCACGACGTTCGACCCGACGCGCGAAGTCGCGCTGTTCACGCCCTTCGAGGAGCTCGGCGGCGGCGACCTCCGCTTTGCACCCTACGTCGCCGAGCAGGACGGTCCGCTGGCGGTCGAGTTCCGCCACAGCGTCGGCGGCGTCGAGATCCGCAAGCGCTACGCGCTCGAGCCCGACTCGTACCTCCTCTCGCTGCGGATCGCGCTCGAGAACCGCTCCGACCGCCTGCTGCGGCCGACGTTCCAGGTGGGCTGGCCGACCGTCGGGCGTCCGACGCCCGACTGGACCGAGCTCTCGCTCGCCGCCTACGTCGACGGAAGCGCCGAGCACCTCCGCCTCGCTCCGGGCGGAGCGGCCGTGGGCGGCTTCTTCGGGGGCTCCGCCGGGCCGGTCGAGCATCCGAGCGACGTCGACTGGGCTGGCGCCGACACGCGCTACTTCCTGGCGGCCCTGCTGCCGGAGGTGCCCCGCGACGCCGGCTCGAGGCTGATCCCCGGGGGGAACGGGCGGTCCGCGACGGCCGAGATCGCCCAGGTCGCGGTGAACCTCCCACCCGGACAGACCGCGGCGCGGGAGTATCGGGTCTACCTGGGGCCCAAGGAGTCGGAGCGGCTCGAGGCCGCCGGCGCGAACCTCGACCAGGCGATCCAGAAGGGCTGGTTTCCGGCGCTCACCGACTTCTTCACCGCGGTCCTCGTCGCCACGCACCGCGTGATCCCGAACTACGGCATCGCGATCATCCTGATCACCGTCGTCGTGCGCCTGCTCATGTACCCGGTGATGCAGCGCCAGATGCAGTCGATGAAGCGCATGAGCGCGATCCAGCCGCGGCTCAAGGAGGTGCAGGAGAAGTACGCCGACGACCGCCAGAAGCAGTCCGAGGAGATGATGAAGCTCTACCGCGAGTCGGGCTTCAACCCGCTGAGCGGCTGTCTCCCGATGCTGCTGCAGCTGCCGGTCTTCATCGGGCTCTACTACGCGCTCCAGGGCTCGATCCAGCTGCGGCAGGAGCCGTTCTTCGGCTGGATCCACGACCTCGCCGCGCCGGAGGCGCTGTTCGTGGTCCCGGGCCTCGAGCTCCCGGTGCGCTTGCTGCCGATCCTGATGGGCGGGAGCATGGTGCTGCAGGCGCGGCTCACACCGACGACGGTGGACCCGGCGCAGGCCCGCATGATGAACACCATCATGCCCGTGATGTTCACCTTCATGTTCTACCAGTTCGCCTCGGGGCTCGTGCTGTACTGGCTCGTGAGCAATCTGCTCGGAATCGGCCAGCAGCTCCTGATCAACCGGTCCTCCGAGGCGAAATGAGCGCGCGGGGCGCCGCCCCGGTCGCGCAGAGGAAGCGTCCGTGTACGACCCCAAGAGCGAGGCTCGTGAGTTCATCGCGGCGACGCGCGCCGAAGCCGTCGCGCGCGCCTGCCAGGCGTTCGGCCGTGAGGAGTCGGAGCTCGCCATCGCCGACCTGGGCGGGGCGGTGTCCGGCAGCGGCGGCCGCGTCGTGATCGTGGCCCAGCCCGAGGGCGCGCGCGCGCGCAGCCGCGAGCGCGTCGAGGAGCGCGGCGAGCGTCCCGAGCGCGGCCGCGGCGAGCGCAGTGAACGCGGGGAGCGCGGAGGTCGCGGGCGCGGTGGGCGCGACCGCGGCGGCCGGGACCGCGATCGGGGCGAGCGCGACCGCGGTCATCGCGACCGCGGGGACCGCGGCGGGCGCGAGCGCGGCGGCGAACCCCGGCGCGACGAGCGCGAGCAGCCGCCCATCGCGGCGGCGCTGCCCTTCGAGAGCGACGAGCCGTCGGTGGGCACGATCGAGGGCTCGTTGCAGCCGATCGGCGAGTTCGTGCACGGCGTGGTCGAGCGCCTCGACCTCGGGCCGTTCCGCATCAAAGAGACCGAGGAGGCCGACTACCTCGTCTACCAGCTGGAGGGTCCGGCGGCGGCACGCCTCGCCGGCGGTGAGGGCCGCACCGCGGACGCGCTGCAGCTCGTCGCCAACCAGGCGGCGCTGCGGATCTCCGAGGACCACAAGCGCGTCGTGCTCGACGTCGAGGGCGACCGCGGCCGGCGCGAGGACTTCCTCGCGCGGATCGCCGACCGCGCCGCGAAGCGCGCGATCGAGAGCGGCCGCTCGGTCGCGCTCGAGCCCATGAACGCGCGCGACCGCCGTAGCATCCACGTGGCGCTGCGGGGCGCGGCGGGCGTGGCGACGATGAGCATGGGGAGCGGCCCGTACCGCCAGGTCGTCGTCGTGCCGGAGGGCGCGCCGGAGTACGCCGAGGCCCGTCGCCTCGCCGACCAGGCCGCAAGCAGCGAGGAGTAAGCAGGCGACGGCCCGTGCGGAAACGTTCCACGTGGAACGTTTCGCTTGGGCGTCGATCCGTGCTGCAAGGGCACCGAGGACACGCCGCCGGACCGGCGAGGCCCTGGGCGAACGTTCCACGTGGAACGCGCTCGCGGCCCGAGGCTCTCGCCGGGCCAGGGCCGCCGACCGACGCCCGACGTCTCCGGCACTCCCGCGCTACAGAACGGCATGGCGCGGCGACCCGGCGCGACGACCGCGCTCCCGAGCGCGAACTGGGTGGCGGAGCGGCTGGCGCCCGTCGTCGAGGCTCATCGTCTGCCGCCGCTCGACCGCGGCGTCGCCGAGCTCCTGGCGGGCTACCTCGGCCTCTTCCTCCCCTGGAACGCCCGGGTGAACCTGAGCGCCGCGCGCAGCGCCGAGGCGGTGGTCGACGCCCACCTCGCCGACGGCATCGCGCTGCTGCCCCACCTGCCCGCCGGCCCGGCGACGCTCGTAGACGTCGGCGCGGGCGCAGGCTTCGTCGGCGTGCTGGTCGCGTCGGCGCGCCCGGACGTCCGCTGCGCGCTCGTCGAGCCCAGCACGAAGCGCCACACCTTCCTGCGCGCGGTGGCGCGCGAGCTGCCGCTCCCGAACGTCGAGCCGCTCGCGGAGCGGCTCGAAGAGCACCTCGCCCGCCCTGGCCGTCCCGTCTACGACGTGGCGGTGTCCCGCGCGACCTGGGCTCCATCGGACTGGCTCGCCCGAGCGGAGGCGCTGCTGCGGCCCGGCGGGCTGGCCTTCGCGTTCGAGGGCGCCCGGCGGAGCGAGCTACCGGCGGGCGTCGAGCGGTTGACGCGGCCCGACGGGCGCGGCTCGCTCCTCCGAAAGCCGCCTTCGGGCTGAGTCCGCACCCGGTCTCCGCGCGGTGTTCCACGTGGAACGTCCCAGAGGCACCCGAAGTGGCGCGCGCAATGCCTAGAGGCGATGTCAAAAAACCGCCGCGCGACGCGGGGTCGTGGCCCGCACATAAAGCGCGCTGGACGGCGCGGACGAGGCGTGGTACGTCTGGGACTCGGATCGGTTCCCCGGGGGGATGAGCTATTTCGGACGGGTTGCAGCCGCCCGCGCGCCGGGGTGCGGTGTTCGCCGTCGCCAACCAGAAGGGGGGCGTCGGGAAGACCACGACAGCGGTGAACCTCGCGGCCTCGCTCGCCGCCTCCGAGCGCGCCGTGCTCCTGATCGACCTCGATCCGCAGGGCAACGCGAGCAGCGGGTTCGGGATCGTCGACGCCTCGCCGCAGATCTACGACGCGCTGATCGGCGCGGCGCCGCTCGCCGGCGTCGTGCGCGCGACGGACCTCGCCTACCTCCACATCGCGCCGTCCGGCCCCGACCTCGTCGGCGCGGAGGTCGAGCTCGTGGGCCTGCCCGACCGCGAGCGCCGGCTCGCGCTCGCGCTCGACGGCGTCACCGAGCGCTACGACTACGTGCTGATCGACTGCCCGCCGTCGCTCGGCCTGCTCACGCTGAACGCGTTGACCGCGGCCGACTCCGTCTTGATTCCGCTCCAGTGCGAGTACTACGCGCTCGAGGGCCTCGCGCGCCTCACGCAGACGGTCGATCGCGTGCGCGCCGGACTCAACCCGCGGCTCGAGCTCGAAGGCATCCTGTTCACGATGGTCGACGTGCGCGCGAACCTGGCGCGGCAGGTGATGGACGAGGTGCGGACCCACTTCGGCACGCGCGTCTACGACACGCCGGTGCCGCGCAACGTGCGCCTGAGCGAGGCGCCGAGCCACGGCAAGCCGGTGCTGCTGTACGACATCCGCTCCCGCGGCGCCGCGAGCTACCTCGCGCTGGCCGAGGAGTTTCTGAAGCGCCGCGGCCCGGACGCCGCGCCGTCGCGCCCGCTCCCGCCGACCCTGGAGGCCCCGCCCGATGACGCTTCGACGTAACGCTCTCGGGCGCGGCCTCGGCGCGCTCATCCCGACCGCTCCGCCGCCCGTCGTCGCGGACGCACCGGAGCGGGTGCCCGGCGCTGCGCCGTCGACGGAGGCCACGCTCGAGCTCCCGGTGGAGCGCATCGCGCCGAACCCCGACCAGCCGCGCCGCCGCTTCGACGAGGCCGAGCTCGCGCGCCTCGCCGCTTCGATCCGCGAGCACGGCGTGCTGCAGCCCGTCGTCGTGCGCGCGCGCGGCGACGGCTACGAGCTCGTCGTCGGCGAGCGGCGCTGGCGCGCGTCGCGCCTCGCGGGCCGGCCGACGATCCCGGCCGTCGTGAAGGACGTCGCCGCGCCGGCTCTGCTCGAGCTCGCGCTCGTCGAGAACGTGCAGCGCCACGACCTGAACGCGATCGAGCTCGCGCTCGCGTTCCGCACGCTCGCCGAGGCCGGCGCGACGCAGGACGAAGTGGGCCGCCGCGTCGGGGTCGACCGCTCGACGGTGGCGAACCACCTGCGGCTGCTCGAGCTGCCGCGCGAGCTGCAGGCCGACGTCGAGAGCGGCGAGCTCTCGACCGGCCACGCGAAGGCGATCCTCCAGGTCGCGAGCCCGGAGCGGCGGCGCCAGCTGCGCGATCGCATCGTCGCGGAGGGGCTCTCGGTGCGCGCAGCCGAGCAGCTCGCCCGCAGCTTCGCCGGCGCCGGCTCGGCGGCGCGACGCAGCCCGCGCCCGACGAGCGTCGACCCGGACCTCGAGCAGCTCGTCGGACGGCTGCGCGACCGGCTGCAGACGAAGGTGCGGCTCGCGGGCGACGCGCGCCGCGGCAAGCTCGAGATCGACTACTACGGACCCGAGGAGCTGCACCGCCTCGCGCGCGTGATCCTCGACGGGGGCACGCGGTGAGCGGAGCCGACGCCGCCGCGCCGACGGTCCTCGATGCCGGCGCCTCGTTCGAGGGGCTGCTGACCTTCCGCGGCGCCGCGCGCGTCGAAGGCGAGCTCAGCGGTCGCGTCGTCGCCGACGGCTGCCTCGTGATCGGTCCGCGCGGCCGCGTGGAGGCCGCGATCGAGGTCGACGAGCTCGTCGTCGCCGGGGAGCTGCGCGGCGACGTGGTGGCCCGAAGACGGGTGGAGCTCCTCGCGACCGGACGCGTGGTCGGGCGGCTGCGCGCACCGAGCTTCGCGCTCGCCGAGGGCTGTGTATTCGACGGGCAGTGGGAGACCACGCCCGCCGTCCGCAACGAGCCCGCGCCGGAGCCAGCCGCCGCGGCCCATTCCTAGCCGTCGTCGCGCCTTGAAGTTCGGACCCGGTTTGTCAACCTAGGCCCGCTTCCCACGACCCTGCCCCTGGTGTGCCGTGCCGGAGCCGGCCAGCGCACGCACCCGCGAGGCCGGTCCCCTGCCGGCCCGACGGCCGGGCGTGGCGGGGCTTCGGAGAGGGCGCCGTGCCTTCGGAGACGACGAGAGCCGTGACCCGGGCCCGAGCCCAGCGCGCCCCGCGACCCTCTCGCTGGCTCCCGGCGCTCGCCGCCGCCGCCACGGCCTTCGCCGCCGCGCCCGCCGCCGCGGCCGAGGAAGGGCTGCGCATCTTCCCGGACCTCCCGGTCCTCGCGCTGCTGGTCGGGTTCTTCGCGCTCCTGGTCTGGCCGCTCTCCGCGCTGCTGTGGCGCCCGCTGCTGCGCGTCCTCGACGAGCGCCGCGAGCGCATCGACGGCACGGTGGCGCGCGCCCGGCAGGTCGCGGCGGAGGCCGAGGACGTCCTCGGGACCTACCAGCGCGCGGTCGAGGTCGCGCGCCGCGCCGCAGAGGCCGAGCGCCGCGGCC
>DATAGA010000333.1:0-1742 GCA_036257215.1 Myxococcota bacterium | reverse complement strand
CCCGGCGGCTTCGGCACGCTGGCGCAGCTCGGCAACGAGCGCCTGCTCGGCTTCCTGCGCGAGCGCGCGGGGCGCGCGGAACGCACGATGTCGGTGTGCTCGGGTTCCGCGCTGCTCGCGCGCGCCGGGCTCCTCGACGGGCGCCGCGCGACGTCGAACAAGCAGTTCTTCGACGTCTCGCGCGGACAAGGGCCGAAGGTCGAGTGGGTGACCGAGGCGCGCTGGGTCGAGGACGGCCCGTTCGCGACGTCTTCGGGTGTCTCCGCCGGAACGGACATGGCGCTCGCGGTGATCGCGTCGGTGTGGGGGCGCGAGCGCGCGCAGCAGATCGCCGACGCCACCGAGTACGAGTGGCAGACCGACCCGACGCGCGACCCGTTCGCGCGCTTCCTGAACCAGGGGCTCGAGGCGCTGAAGCAGGTGGCCGCGCCGAAGGCGTAGAGCGATCAGGGGGTGGCTCGTCCTCGGCGCGCATCCGGACGAGCCCGGGCCTGGCGCGCTTCGATCGGCGCGCGAGGCTACGAGAGATACCGCACGCCGGTGAGCGACTCGGAGACGCGCCACAGCTCGGCCGCGGTGGCGGCGTCCTGCGCGCGGGCGCTCGCGGAGACGCGCTTCGGCGCGCCCCGGAGCTCGGCGAAGCCGCCGGGCCCGAAGTACTCGCCGCCGCGCACGTCGAGCGCGGCCGCGGCGTAGACGAGGGGGAGCGCGCCGCCGCGCGCGTCCTGCGCGAACAGCAGGTTTCCGAGCGACATGAAGAGCGCGTTCGCGCGCGAGCCGCTCATGCTCGGGCCGACGAACTGGAGATTGGTCGCCGCGTAGCCCGGGTGGGCCGCGACGCTCGTCGCGCGCGCCTTCGACGCCTCGAAGCGGCGCTGGAGCTCGAAGGTGAAGAGCAGGTTCGCGAGCTTGCTCTGGCCATAGGCCTGCCAGCGGCCGTAACGCGCCTCGCCGTGGAGGTCGTCGAAGCGCATGCGACCGGCCCGGTGCGCGGTGCTGCTCACGTTCACGACGCGCGCCCGCTCCGCGGCGAGGAGGCGCGGCAGCAGGAGGCCGGTCAGGGCGAAGTGGCCGAGGTGATTGGTACCGAGCTGCAGCTCGAAGCCGTCGGCCGTGGTGCGCCGCGGCACGGCCATGACGCCCGCGTTGTTGAGCAGCACGTCGAGCCGCTCGTGGCCCCGCGAGAACTGCTCCGCGAACGCGCGCACCGACGCGAGGCTCGCGAGGTCGAGCGCGGCGGCCTCCACGCGCCCACCCGGGTGTGCGGCGCGGATCGCGGCGAGCGCGTCGTTGGCCCGACCGGGGTCGCGGCAGGCGAGCACCACGTCGGCGCCTGCGCCCGCGAGCATCGCGGCCGCCTCGCGCCCGATCCCGCTGTTGGCGCCGGTCACGACGACCGTACGGCCGCGGAGGTCGGGCAGCTGGTCCGGTGTCCAGGAGCTCGCCACTGCGCGGCAGCGTACCACCCCCGGCCGGCCGCCGGCGCCACGAAGCTCGCCGCCGCCGTGCTAGCCTCGCGGATCGCAACGGAATTCTCGCATGCGGCCCAAGCCCCACGACGCCCCGCTCGCGGAGCTGCTCTCGCGCCACGGCCTGCGCGCGACGCGCCAGCGCATCGCGGCGCTGCGCACGTTGCGCCGCCACCACGGCCACCCGAGCGCGGCCGAGCTGCACGTGCGGCTGCGCGCCGAGCAGCCGAACCTGAGCCAGAAGACGGTCTACGAGATCCTCGACAACTTCGT
>DATAGA010000301.1:0-5399 GCA_036257215.1 Myxococcota bacterium | reverse complement strand
GCCCGAGATCCGCCGCGAGGTCCCGGGCTGGACGATCTTCCGCCACGGGGCGAAGGGCGGTGAGAGCGTCGCCGCGGTCTCCGCGCGCGTCGACGCCGTGATCGCGCGCGCGCTCGCGGCGGGCGGCGACGTGCTCCTCTTCGCCCACTCGCACGTGCTGCGCGCCCTCACCGCGCGCTGGCTCGAGCTCGACGCCCGCGAGGGCCGCCGCTTCGTGCTGGGAACCGCGCGCATGGGCGTCCTCGGCTTCGAGCGCGAGACGCGCGTGCTGCTGCGCTGGGGCATCTGAGCACTAATTTTGCACCCACTACGTGCGCGCGCCGTCGCACAGGAGGTTCGTGCCGCTGATGAAGCTCGCGCGCGCCCGGCGCGCCGAGTCGAGCGCGCGGCCGAAGCCGCGCCCGCCGCTGGAGGCGACGGTCGCCACCGCCTCGGCGACGGCCGGCTCGCTACGCGCGCACAGCGCGACGTCGCAGCCCTCGGCCGCGAGCGTCTCGACGATCGCGCGGCCGACCCGCGCGTGCCGCCCGTCACGAGCGCGCGCTTGCCGCGGAGCCCGAGATCCACTCCCGCCCCTCCCGCGCGGCCCGGCGCAACCCGCGCGAGCGCGAAGCCTACTGGCTTCCGCGCGGCGCTCCTAGGTGAAGACCCTTCATGCCAGCGCCGCCGACGGGACCTGCGCCCGGCTGGGCGCGGGAGCGCCGCGAGTGCGGCCGCTAGTCTCCCGACGTGCGCGTCCTCGCGATCGACTACGGCGAGCGCCGACTCGGGCTCGCCGTCTCCGACGAGGCCGGGGCGTTCGCGTTCCCGGCCGGCGTGCTCGAGCGGCGCGGCGGCCGGCGCGATTTCGCGGCGCTGCGCGCGCTGGCGCAGGAGCGCGGAGTGGAGGCGATCGTGGTGGGGCTCCCGCTCCACCTCGACGCGCGCGAGGGCCCTGAGGCGGCGGCGGCTCGCGCGTTCGCGGCGGCGCTCGGCGACGCCACCGGGCTGCCCGTCGAGACGCTCGACGAGCGCTGGACCACGCGCGAGGCGGAGCGCTCGCTGCGCGAGCAGGGGCTCGTCGGGCGCCGCGGCCGCGAGCGCAAGCGCGTCGTCGACGAGGTGGCGGCGACGCTCCTCCTGCGCGCCTGGCTCGCGCGGCGCGCGGCGCAGCCCGCCGGCGGACGCTGCGGCGCGGGGGCCGAGTGATCCGTCGCTGGCTCCGCCGGCTCGCGTGGCTCGCCGCGGCGCTCGCCTGGCTCGCGCTCCTCGCGATCGGGAGCGGCGCGCTGTGGCTGCGCTACGCGCTGCGGCCGGCCGCGGATGCGCCTGCGCAGCCCGTGCTCTTCGTCGTCGCCGAGGGATCGACGCTGCGGCGTGTCGCCCGCGAGCTCGAGCAAGCCGGGATCGTGCGGAGCGCGCGCGCGTTCGAGGGGCTGGCGCGCTGGCAGGGCGCGGAGGACGCGCTCCGCGCGGGCCAGTACGAGCTGCACGCGAGCGACGCGCCGGCGGCGATCCTGGACGCGATCCGCAGCGGCCGGGTGAAGACGTGGGAGCTCGCGATCCCGGAGGGCCTCACCGCGGTCGAGATCGCCGGCCGCGTCGAGGCCGCGGGCCTCGCGGGCCGCGACGCGTTCCTCGCCGTCGTGAACGACCCCGCGAGCCCGGCGCGCTACCGCGTCGAGGGGCCGAGCCTCGAGGGCTACCTCTTCCCCGAGACGTACCAGCTCGCGAAGGGCCTCGCGCCGGAGGAGGTCGTCGGCGCCCTGCTGGAGCAGTTCCACGAGGTGTGGGCCGAGTGCGAGGCGCCGCTGCGCGCGCGCGGCTTCTCGATGCGGCAGGCGGTCACGCTCGCCTCGCTCGTCGAGAAGGAGACGGGCGCGCCCCAGGAGCGGCCACTGATCGCGGGCGTCTTCTTGAACCGCCTCAAGCTCGGCATGCGGCTCGAGACGGATCCTTCGGTGATCTACGGCATCGCGGGGTTCGACGGCAATCTGACGCGCGCGCACCTCGAGGACGAGTCGAACCCCTACAACACGTATCGGATCCCGGCGCTGCCGCCCGGGCCGATCGCGAACCCCGGGGCCGACGCGCTGCGTGCGGTGGCGCGCCCGGCCGAAACGGATTCGCTCTACTTCGTCTCGCGCAACGACGGCACCCACGCGTTCGCGAAGAGCTACGCGGAGCACGTCGGCAACGTCCGGCGCTACCAGGTACGAGGAGAGGTCGGCGATGGCCAGCGCTCCCCCTGATCCCAAGGCGTACTTCACCGAGCACCTGCCGGCCCAGTTCGAGCGCGCGCTGCGCGCGCAGGAGCGCGCCGCCGACGACGCGCGGCGCGTGCTCGACGGGATGCGGGCCGCCGACACGACGATCGTGGTCGAGGTGCACGGCGAGGGCGGCGGTCGCTTCGTGCTCAACGTCCACGGCGGACGCCTCGCGCCGGGCGACGCGCCCGCGCACCCCGTCGCGATGACCGTCGCCGTGCAGGCGCGGCCGGACTTCGAGCGACTCCTGCGCGACGCCGGCGACTCCGCGCTCGGCTTCCTCGGCGGGCTCTCCGGACTCGCGGGGGAGATCCGACTGACGAAGGACCGCCTCGCCCTCCTCGGCGGCCTCGCGGGCACGCTGCGCTTCCGCGTCATGGGCGACGAGGGCTTCGCGGTCCTCACGCACTTCGGTTCCGGCGCGGTGAAGGAGCCGCCGGACACCGAGATCCGCGTGGCGCCCGACGTCTACGCGGACCTGCGCGCCGGCCGCCTCGACGCGCAGAACGCCTTCCTCTCCGGCAAGCTCGAGCTCGAGGGCGACGTCCAGCTCGCGATGCAGCTCGCGCTCGCCGCGCTGTCGCCGGACTAGGCGCCCGGGGGCTCGCGCGGGGCGGGCGGAGCCTCCGCTCCGACGGCGTCGACCGCGTCGAGCAAGCCCAGGCCCGGCAGCGTCGCGGCGTCGAACGAGCCCTTGCGCACGTTGCGCCCGGCGAGCTCGGGCAGGGAGTAGAGCGCACCGTACGCGGCGCGGCGCAGCCGCCGGCCCCGGTCCAGCGGCGCCCTCGCCGCGCTGACCGGAAGCTCGGCGAGCGCGACCGCCAGGTTCGCCACGCCGAGCGGCGGACGCAGCCAGGCCGGGCCCGTCGTGAAGAAGAGGAACGTCGTGTCGCGGTCGCGCCAGCGATAGATGCGCGAGGTGACGACGTTGGACTCGCGCAGCGCGACTCGCAGCGAGCCGCCCTCCCCGCGCGCTGCGGCGAGGGCCCGCTCGCGGAACGACGGGATCCGCGTCTCGCGCGCGTCGGGGCGCCGGGCGCGCAGCGACGCGAAGAACACGGACGGGACGAAGCGCGCGCCGCGCTCGGCCTCGAGCGAGACGCCGAGCGCCGCGGCGGCGGCCGCCGCTCCTCCGAGCGCCCCCTCGAGCGCGCCTGCCAGCTCGGTGACGCAGTTCTGCGTGAGGAGCGCGTAGCCGTAGCGGGCGCGCAGGGCGTCCCAGGCGTCGGCCTCCGCGGCGGCGACGCGCGCGCGCGCGTCGCGCAGCGCCTCGGGCCCCGCGAGCGACGCCGGCACCGGCACGTCGCGGCGGCGGAGCGGAAGCAGGCGCCCGTCGGGCTCGCGCACGCCGCGCCCCTCCTCGGCGCCGCGCCGGTACTCCTCGCCGCGTCCCGCGATCTCCTCGAGCCGCCCGAGCGAGCCGTCGCCGAGGCCGCCGCTCGCCACGCGCGAGCGCAGCGAGGCCTCGACGAGCTCGTAGCGCGCGGCGAGCGCAGCGAGCTCCGCGCGCCGCAGCCGGGCGGCCCGCGGCGGCAGCGTCGGCGGCACGTCCGGCAGCGGGTCGAGCAGCCGGAGCCGTCCCTCGTCGAGCGAGCGCGCGAGGGCGTGGTGTCGCGCCAAGGCGACGAGGAGCGCGCGTCCGCGGTCGGGCCGCGCGCCGCGCAGGAGCGCGACGACGCGCTCGGCGAGGCGCACTCGCTCCGCGCGCACGGCCTCGCGCTCCGCGGAGGAGAGGGCGCCCGGGCGCGCGGGAAGGAGCGCCGCGGGAGCCAGGCCGCGCGCGTCGCGGAGCGCAGCGAACGCCTCGCGCTCCGCGAGGCGCTCGCGCGACGAGCGCGGATCCGCCGCCGCTTCTGGGTGCGCGAGCCCGGCCTCGACCCGTGCGATCTCGCGTGCGAGCACGCCGGCGCCGAGCGCGGCCTCCACCCGCGCGCGCAGGGCCGCGGCGTGCGCATCGCCGGCGCGCGTCGGGTCGAGCAGCCCGGCGCCCTCGACCGGAGCGCCGGCGCGCGCGCCGAGCCAGGCGTCGACGAGCGCGGCGTCGTCCGCAAGCGCGCGCGCCTCGTCGAGCGCTCGCTGCTGCCGCAGGAGGTGAGCCGCCAGCCCGCCGGCGGCGCGCGCAAGCGCTGCGGGCGGGAGCGCGACGTCGAGGCGGTGCAGCGGGCGGTTCTGGAGGACCGCATAGCGGTAGCGGAAGAACGCCAACGGGTCGCGCGTGAGATGCAGCACGCCGTCGGGGTGGAGCACGAAGTGGTAGACCGCGTCGCCGACGGCGAGCGCGGCGTGTCCGCCGCTCGCGCCGCCGACGTTGCCCTCGACGTGGACGAAGCCGAGCGCGGCCGCGTGCCCCGCCGCCAAGTGCGCCGCTCCGCCGCTCGGCGCGGCGGCTGCGGGCGCAGCCGGGAGGCCGGCCAGCGCGGCGCCGAGGACGGCGGCGACGCGGATCCGAGCGGCCACCCGCGCGCTCAGAGGCCCGCGGTCTCCCAGCCCTCGAGGAGGCGCGCGCGCGCCGCTTCCGCGTCCGCGATGCCGAGCCCCTCGCCCCAGGCCGGGAGATCGTCCCGTGCGACGCCGGCGCGGCGGAGTCCTTCGCCGACGGCGCGCAGCGTGTCAGGCTCGGACTCCCAGTCGGCGATCCCGTGCCGGGCGGCGACCCGCGTCAGCTCGCGCGAGAGCTCGCCTCCCGTGCGGCCTCCCGCTGCGGCGTCCTCGGCCAGCACGCGCACGTCCGCGAGGTACGCGACGGCCGCCCCGGCGTCGGAGCCGAACGACGACCGCGAGAGGCCTTCCGAGCTTCCCGCGATCGAGGTCGACGAGCCCGACACCCAGTCGGAGGACAAGGTGATCGAGGCGATCAAGGAGCAGCCGCTCGCGAGCGCGAGCACTGCGGCGAGCCCCGTGGACCCCAGCAGGCGACGAGCCACGGTCGATCCTCCCTGCGCGACGATATCGCCGTAGACGCAGGGCGCGCCCACCGGCTTCGATGACGCCCGGAAGGTTCGAGCGGCCGGACGGGCCGCGCTCAGTCGACGCACACCCGCCCGGGCAGGCACACGGCGTCTGGGACGAAGAGCGTGCCGCCGATGGTCGTGCAGTCGGGCGCGGTGAGATTCGGGGAAGCCACGCACGTCGTGTCGGTCGTCGTCGGGATCG
>DATAGA010000284.1:0-7447 GCA_036257215.1 Myxococcota bacterium | reverse complement strand
CTCCTCTACGAGGACGACGACGTGCGCGTCTGGGAGATGAAGCTCGAGCCGGGCGAGTGGAGCGACCTCCACCACCACGACCACGACTACCTCCTCGTGATCGACTCGGGCGACCTCGTCGCCGGCATCACGCCGAAGGGCCACCCGTTCGACCCGTTCATCGGCAAGGTGCCGGCCGCCGGCAACACGGTGCGCGTGCCCAAGGGCGGCACCGAGTGGGCCCTCAACGTCGGGCAGAAGACCTACCACGAAGTCCTGATCGAGCTGAAGAAGACCTGAGCGGGACTAGCCGCCGAGCTGGTACATCTCGATGCGGCGGGCGGGGCGCTCCGTCGCGGCCGCGCGCAGCTCCGAGTAGCGATCGCCGCGGCGCAGCCAGACTCGCTCGATCAGGGCGCGCAGCTCCTCGTCGGAGGCCCCGGCGCGCAGCGGCGCGCGCAGGTCCGTCCCCGCGCTCGCGAAGAGGCACGTGACGAGCTGTCCCGCCGTCGTGAGGCGCGCGCGCGTGCACGCGCCGCAGAACGGGCGCGTCACGCTCGCGATGATGCCGATCTCCCCGCTCCCGTCCTTGTAGCGCCAGCGCTCGGCGACCTCGCCGGGGTAGGCGCGCTCGATCGGCTCGATCCCGAACGCTTCGTCGAGGCGCGCGGCGATCTCGGCCGCGGGCACGACGTGCGCGAGCTCCCAGCCGTTGCGGGTGCCCACGTCCATGTACTCGATGAAGCGGACGACGTGGCCGCTGCCGCGGAAGTGCCCCGCGAGCTCCACGAGCGCGTGGTCGTTCACGCCGCGCCGCACGACGCAGTTGACCTTGAGCGGCGCGAGCCCAGCCCTCTCCGCGGCCTCGATGCCCTCGAGCACGCGCGCGACGGACAGCTTGCCGCCGTTCATCGCCAGGAATGCCTCCTCGTCGACGCTGTCGAGGCTCACGGTGACGCGCCGCAGGCCCGCCGCCGCGAGCGGCGCGGCGAAGCGCGGCAGCAGCACGCCGTTGGTCGTGAGGGCGAGGTCGGGCGAGCCCGGCAGCTTCGCGAGGCGCTCGACGAGGTCCGGCAGGTGCGCCCGCAGCAGCGGCTCGCCGCCGGTCACGCGCAGCTTGGTGACGCCGAGGCCGACGAAGAGCCGCGCGAGGCGCTCGATCTCCTCGAACGTCAGCAGCTCGTGGCGGGGCAGGAACTCGTAGTGCTCGCCGAAGAGCTCGGCGGGCATGCAGTAGCCGCAGCGGAAGTTGCAGCGGTCCGTGACCGAGATGCGCAGGTCGCGCAGCGGCCGGCCGAGCGCGTCGCGCGGCCCGGAGCCTGCGGTCAGTCCGCGTACCCCCATTTCGCCTTGTTCGCCGCCACCTGGTCGGGCGACGGCTTCTCCTTCTCGTTGACCTCGGGCACCTGGAAGTCGGACTTGCTCTCCGTGATGGCGGCGTTGAGTGCGATGTCCTCGCGGAACACGTCCGGCACGCGCTCGTCCTCGAAGATGGCCTCCCACGGGCACTCCGGCTCGCACACGCCGCAGTCGATGCACTCCTCGGGATCGATGAAGAGCTGGTTCGGGAACGCCTCGCGGTCCTCTCCCCGGTACTCGTAGATGCAGTCGACCGGGCACACCTCGACGCAGCTCATGTCGACGCAGTCCCGGCACAACTTCGTGATCACCCAGGGCATGGGGCCTCGCTCCTCGGCGCTGAAGCCGTGGCGCCGTATAGTATCCGACTGCCCCACCCGCGCACGCAGGCCGCGCCCCGGGGAGGTACGATGGCGGAGGGCGTCCGAATCGACGTCGGAGACGCCGACTTCGAGCGCAATGTAATCGAGCGGAGCCGCAGCGTCCCGGTGGTCGTGGACTTCTGGGCACCCTGGTGCGGCCCCTGCCGGCAGCTGGGTCCGCTGCTCGATCGGCTCGCCGACGAGCACGCGGGGGCCTTCGTGCTCGCGAAGGTCGACGTGGACCGCGCGCCGGCGGTGGCTCAGAGCTACGGCGTGCGCAGCATCCCCCTCGTCCTCGGCTTCAAAGGCGGCGAGCCGGTGGCGGAGTTCGTCGGCGCGCAGCCGGAGGCCGCCGTGCGCCAGTTCCTCGCGCGTTTGCTGCCGACGCAAGCCGACCGGCTCGCCGCCGAAGGCGACGACCTCGCGGCGGGCGGCCACGAGAACGCCGCCGAGGAGCGTTACCGCGCCGCCCTGAAGCTCGACCCCCGCCACGGCGCCGCCGGGCTCGGCCTCGCGCAGCTGCTCGCCGACCGCGGCGACGCGGTGGAGGCGCAGGCCGTACTCGACCGCGTCGTGCCGTCGGGGCCGCTCGCCTCTCGCGCCGAGCAGCTCGCCGCGCGGCTGCGCGTGCGCGGCGAGGCGCCCGCCGACGAAGCGGCGCTGCGCGCCCGCCTCGCCGCCCGGCCGGACGACCTCGCGGCGCAGCTCGGCCTCGGACGCGCGCTGGCCGCGCGCGGCGACTACGACGCGGCCCTCGCGGAGCTCCTGCGCGTCGTCGAGCGCGACCCGCAGTACGACGAGCAGGCCGCGCGGCGCGCGATGCTCGACGTGTTCGAGCTCCTCGGCAGGGACCATCCGCTCGTCGAGCGCTACCGCGCCGAGCTCGCCCGCGCGCTGTTTCGGTGAAGGGCTTCCTGCTCCAGCCGACCTACCGGGTGCGCAGCGGCGTCCCGGTCGTGCAGCTGTTCGGTCGCTCCGAGGAGGGGCCGGCGTTCGTCGTGGAGGACGACCGCTTCCGGCCGTACTTCTTCGTGCGCGACGAGCCGGCGGCGACGGCTGCACTGAAGGCCGAGCCCGGCGTGCGGGTGGAGCCGAGCGAGCTCCGCGACCTCGCCGGCGCGGCGGTGCTCCGCCTCGAGTGCGCGCTCCCGGGCGACGTGCCGCAGCTGCGCGAGCGGCTCGGCGCGCGCGGCGTCCGCCCGCTCGAAGCCGACGTGCGCTTCCCGCACCGCTATCTCATCGACCGCGGGCTGCGCGCCGGGCTCGAGATCGACGGCGCGGCGCAGATGGACGGCGGGCTCGCGCGCTTCCGCAACCCGACGCTGCGTCCGGCCGACGTGCGACCCGCGCTGCGCGTCCTCTCGCTCGACCTCGAGACCTCGCCGGACGCCTCGCGGCTCTACTCCGCCGCGCTCGCGGGCTGCGGCGTGGAGGAGGTGCTGCTGCTCTCCGCGCGGCCCGTGGGCGGGGCACACGTGTTCGCCGACGAGCGCGCGCTCGCGCGCGCGCTGCTCGAGCGGCTGCGCGAGCTGGACCCGGATGTGATCGTCGGCTGGAACGTCGTGGACTTCGATCTGCGCGTGCTCGAGCGGCGCGTCCGCGCGCTCGGCCTCCCGCCCGAGCTCGGTCGCGCGCCGGGCGAGACGCGCTTCGTGCAGGACCCGGGCTTCCAGCGCCAGAGCCGCGCCGAGATCCCCGGTCGCGTCGTACTCGACGGCGTCGGGCTCGCGCGCGAGTCGCTCCGACTCGTCGATTACCGGCTCGAGACCGTGGCGCGCGCGGTGCTCGGGCGCGGCAAGAAGATCGACCAGGACGCGCCCGACGCGGCGGCCGAGATCGCGCGGCTCTTCCGCGAGGATCCCGAGGCGCTCGTGGCCTACAACCTCGAGGACGCGCGGCTCGTGCTCGACATCCTCGAGCGCGAGGGGCTGCTCGCGCTCGCGGTCGAGCGCAGCGCGCTCTCGGGCATGCCGCTCGACCGCGTGTCGGCGAGCGTCGCCTCCTTCGATCGGCTCTACCTGCCCGAGCTGCGCCGGCGTGGGCGCGTCGCGCCGAGCGTCGACCGGGAGCGCGCCGATGCGGGAGCCGAGGTCGTAGGCGGCGCGTTGCTCGAGCCGACGCCCGGCTTCTTTCGGCGGGTGGCCGTCTTCGACTTCAAGAGCCTGTACCCGAGCCTGATCCGCACCTTCCAGCTCGATCCGCTCGCCCACGCGGAGGCGGCGGGCGCGGAGCCGGACGCGGTGATCGTCGCGCCGAACGGCGCGCGCTTCGCGCGCGAGGGAGCGATCCTGCCCGGCGTCATCGACGCCTTCCTCGCGAGCCGCGAGGCCGCGAAGCGGCGCGGCGACCCGCACGCCGACGCCGCCCTCAAGATCATGATGAACGCGTTCTTCGGCGTGCTCGGGACGCCCGCGTGCCGCTTCTTCGACCCGGCCGTGGCGAACGCCATCACGAGCTTCGGGCAGCAGACGCTGCGCTGGACGCGCGACGCGTTCGAGGCCGCGGGCAACCGCGTCCTCTACGGCGACACGGACTCGGTGTTCGTGCAGCTGCACCGCGACGCGCCCGACGAGGCGGAGGCGCTGCGCGCCGCGGTCGAGGCGGAGGTCAGTGCTCGCATCGAGCGCGAGTACGCAGCGAGCTCGAAGCTCTCGCTCGAGCTCGAGCTCGTGTTCGACCGCTTCTTCCTCCCGCGCGTGCGCGGTGGCCGCGGCGGCAGCAAGAAGCGCTACGCCGGCTGGGTCGGCGACGCCGACGCCGGCCGGCTGGTCGTCGTCGGGCTCGAGTCCGTTCGGCGCGACTGGCCCGCCGTCGCGCGCCGGCTGCAGCAGGGCCTGCTCGAGCGCGTGTTCCAGGACCGCGAGGCGGAGCTCATGCCGTTCGTGAGCGAGCTCGTGGCGCGCGTGCGCGCGGGCGAGCTCGACCCGGAGCTCGTCTACGCGAAGCGGATCCGCAAGGGCGCTGTGGAGCGCTACACCGACGCCGTCCCGCCGCACGTGCAGGCGGCGCGCAAGGCCGGCCGCACCGCGGGCGGCGTGATCCGCTACGTGATCACGGAGACGGGACCCGAGCCGGCGCCGCCGCGCCGGCCGCTGCCGCCGGGCATCGACCGTCGCCATTACGTCGAGCGCGTGCTGCGCCCGGTCGCGGACGCGATCCTGCTCGAGCTCGGCTCGAGCTTCGACGAGGCGATCGGCGAGGCGACGCAGCTCCCGCTCCTCTAGGATCCGCCGCATGGCCGACGACGAGCCGAGCCCGGACGCCGTCCGGTCCTACCTGCTCGAGCTCCAGGACCGGATCTGCGCGGCGCTCGAGGCCGAGGACGGCGGCGGTCGCTTCCGCGAAGAGCGCCTCGAAGGGCCGGGCGGGACGCTGGCGCGCCCGCGCGTGCTCGAGGACGGCGCCGTCGTCGAGAAGGCGGCGGTGAACTTCACGCACGCGCGCGGTCCTGCGCTTCCGCCCGCCGCGACGGCGCGGCGGCCCGAGCTCGCGGGCGCGCCGTTCGAGGCGGTCTCGCTATCGCTGATCGTCCATCCGCGCAACCCGTACGCGCCGACCTCCCACATGAACCTGCGCTTCTTCACGGCCTCGCCGCAGGGGCGCGCGGCGGTCTGGTGGTTCGGCGGGGGCTTCGACCTGACGCCCACCTACGGCTTCGACGAGGACTGCGCGCACTGGCACGCGGTGGCGCGACGCGCCTGCGCGCCCTTCGGCGCCGGCGCCTACGAGCGCTTCAAGCGCTGGTGCGACGAGTACTTCTTCCTGCCCCACCGCGGCGAGGCGCGCGGCGTGGGGGGCGTCTTCTTCGACGACCTCGCCGAGGGCGGATTCGCGCGCTGCTTCGAGCTCGTGCGCAGCGTGGGCGACGCGTACCTCGAGGCGTACCGCCCGATCGTGGCGCGGCGCAAGGCGACGCCCTTCGGCGAGCGGGAGCGCGAGTTCCAGTTGCTGCGGCGCGGGCGCTACGTCGAGTTCAACCTCGTCTACGATCGCGGGACCCTCTACGGGCTCCAGTCGGGGCGGCGCGTCGAGTCGGTGCTCGCGTCGATGCCGCCGCGCGTCGCGTGGCGGTACGACTGGAAGCCGGCGCCGGGCTCGCCCGAGGCCGCGCTCGCCGAGCGTTACCTGACGCCGCGCGACTGGGCCTAAGGAGCGCGACCCAAGAGTCGTCGCGGCCGCTTCCTCGCCGGATCCAGATAGCCGGAGCGAGCCGGCTTCGCCGCCTCTCCTCGACTAGGAGCGCGGCTCCGCGCGCCGGCGCGGAGCCAGGCGGCGCGCCCCCGCGAGCAGCGCCGCGCCGACGGCGGCGAGCAGCCCCTGCGCCGGCTCGGGCACGTGGAACACCTCGCCGCCGAGGTCGACGAGGTACACGTCTCCGTCCGCGTCCTCGCCGAACGCGACGACTCCGCCGATCGCGCCCTGGTCGGGCGCGAGCTCGGAGGTGCGGTCCACGACGTCGCCGACGATGCCGCCCACGCCGTCGGGCTCGAAGCTCCAGACCTTGTTCGCGGAGTAGTCGGCAAAGAGGTAGTGGCCCTCGAGCTCGGGCACCCGCGAGCCGCGGTAGACGACGCCGCCCGTCACGGAGAGGCCCTGACCGTGGCCGTACTCGTGGACCGGGAGCACGAGCGAAGGGTCGTTGCACGGCGGCTCGCCCGGGTCCGGCGCCTCGACGCAGTTCGTCCCCTCCATGACGTCCCAGCCGTAGTTGCGGCCGCCCGGCAAGCCGGCGGGCTCGAAGTCGATCTCCTCCGTCGTGTTCTGCCCGACGTCCCCGACGTAGAGGTCGCCCGTCTCGCGGTCGAAGCTGAACCGGAAGGGGTTGCGGAAGCCGATCGCCCAGATCTCGTCGTCGATGCCGTCCGGGCCTACGAAGGGGTTGTCGTCCGGGATCGCGTAGTCGTCGGTGAACTGCGCGAAGGCGACGTCCAGCCGGATCATCTTGCCGAGCAGCGTGGTGGGATCCTGCGCGCGCTCGCCCGGGTCGAACTGTCCTCCGCCATCCCCGAACCCCATGTAGAGCATGCCGTCCGGGCCGAACGCAACGGTGCCCCCCTTGTGGTTCGTTTCGGGTTGATTCACGGACAGCAGGATCTTCTCCTGCGTGGGGTCGTCGTCGGCCACGTTCGGATTCGCCGCGTTCGCGCGGAAGCGCGAGATCCGGCTCGTCATCGGGTTCCCGTCCGTGGTGTAGTAGACGTAGAACGCGCGGCTCGTGGCGTAGTCGGGCGCGAAGGCGATGCTGAGGAGCCCGCCTTCGCCACCCGTGTCGACGCGCTCGTGGATGTCCAGGAAGGCGGTCGGGAGAATCGCGCCGCCTTCGAGGATCCGGATCACGCCGCCGCGCTCCACGATGAACAGGCGCGGGTCGCCCGGCGGCGACGCGGCGTAGATCGGCGAGGAGAGGCCGCTCGCCACGCGGACCACGGGAATGGCGGCCGCGGGGGCGGACGCGGCGAGCGCCGTCGCGAGCAGCCCGAGCAGGAGGAGGTCATGGCGGGTGGTCATGGTCAGCGCACCGTAGCGGGAGGCCGCCGCGCAGCCAGTGTGACGGGCGCCCGTGCGAGCCCTCTCAATTGGGCTATCCAATTGGTCATCCCGATGCTGTCCGAGGCCCTCGACGCCGTAACCCTTCGCCGCATCAGCGCTCTACTCCTCTCGAGCGGGCTCGCGGAGGGCTGGCGCGTCCCTTCCGAGCGCGAGCTCGCCGCCCGCCTCGGCGCCAGCCGGGTCACCGTGCGGCGCGC
>DATAGA010000279.1:0-7622 GCA_036257215.1 Myxococcota bacterium | reverse complement strand
CGCTCACGGACGCGCTCGCGCGCAGCCGCGGCCCGTGGCGCATCGTCGCCGCCCATCATCCGATCGACGCCTCGGCCAAGGGCACCCTCGTGCGCGAGGCGCTCGCGGCGGCGGGCGTGCCCGTCCACGCCTGGCTCGCGGGCCACGAGCACAACCTCCAGCTCGGCCAGCCCGGGCGGCCGGGGCCCGCGCTCCAGGTGATCGTGGGCGGCGGCTCGCACGCGACGGGTCTCAAGTACGAGCTTCCCGGCCGGCGCGTGTTCCGCCGCTCGCTCGGCTACGCCCGCGTCGACCTCGTGTCGGAGCCGGCCGCGGCGTCGGCCGCAGCGGCATCTCCGGCCGAGCCGGGCGACGCGCCCACCGTCTCGGCGGCGCCGACCGGCGAGGAGCTCGTCGTCTCGCTCGTCGCCGTGCGCCCGTACCCCGCCGCGCGCTGGCACGCCGCCCGCGTCGCCGCGCGCTTCGCCGTCAGCGTCGACGGCCGCGTCCGCATCCTCTCCCAGGCGCCGAGCGACCCGCCCGTGCGCGAGGCCGGCGAGGACGAGCCGTTCGAGTGATGCCGCGCGCCCCCTAGGTTCCGCGGCGTGCCGCAGCGCCGAATGCCCACGGCGCGGCGACCTTCAGCAGGTCGACGTGGGCGCCGAGCTCGCGGGTGAGGCCCGAGAGGAGGCCGACGGCGCGGCCGACGAGCACGAGGTGGTGCGGGAGGCGCACCACGGGGTTGGCGCGCACGCGGGCGGGGATCTCGTTGCCGAAGCGCGCGGCCATGTCGGGGTCGAGCGCGCCGCGGGCGCGGATCTCGATCGCGACGCGGAGGACGAACTCGGCGATCTCGCGCAGGCCCTCGCGCGTGCCGCTGCGCGTCTCGAAGCCGAGGTCGCAGAGGGCGTCCGTCATCGCGTCCACGTCGCCTTGCACGAGCGCTGCGACGAAGCCCACGACGCCGCGCCGGAAGGTCTCGGGCAGCTCCTTCGCGAGGCCGAAGTCGAGCAGCACGAGCCGCGGCCCCTCGGGCTGGACGAACAGGTTGCCCGGATGCGGATCGGCGTGGAAGAAGCCGTGACCCAGGATCTGCTCGGAGAAGACGTCGACGAGCGTCCGCGTCACCCAGCTCAGGTCGACGCCCGCGGCGCGCAGCGCCTCGCGGTCGGTGATCTTGATGCCGTCCATGTACTCCATGACGAGCACGCGCCGGCGGGTGTGCTTCCAGACGATCTCGGGGATCGCGATCTCGGGCCGGTGCGCGAGCCGCTGCGCTACGGCCTCGGCGTTCCGTCCCTCCGCTTCGAAGTCGAGCTCGCGTGGCAGCTGGGCGCCCAGCTCGTCGAAGATCGGCAGCAGGTCGAGGTCGCGCTCCAGCCAGCCGACGGCGCGGAAGAGCGCGCGCAGGTTGGCGAGGTCGCCCTTCACCTGCTCGGCGATCTCCGGGTACTGCACCTTGACGGCCACGCGGCGTCCGCCGTGCAGGTGCGCCTCGTGTACCTGCGCGAGCGACGCCGCCGCGATCGGCTTCGGCGAGAAGCGCGCGAACACGTCCTCGAGCCGGCACTGCAGCTCGCGCTCCACCATCGCGCGCACGACGTCGAACGACCGCGGGGGCACGCGGTCCTGGAGGCGCGAGAGCACCTCGACGTACTCGGACGGGACGACGTCCGCGCGGGCGCCGATGAACTGGCAGCCCTTCAGCACGAGGCCGCGCAGGTCGACCGCGAGCCGGTGGATCCGGGCCGCGCTCCCCGCGTGGAACGCCGACCAGCGCCGGTCCATGTCGAGCGGCCGCAGTCGGCGCTCGATGAGCTGGTTCGCCTTCGCTCCGAGGTAGACGCGCCCGAACGTCGTGCTGATGCGGCGGGCGCGGAACAGTCGTTCGGCCGGCGTGACGGTGTGCGCGGCGACCACGGCTCACCAGAGCTCGGGGGGCTTCGACGGGCACGACCAGGCGCCCTCGTCGAGGCCGTCGCCGCCGTCGGTCTCGTCGCGGTCGCCTCCGGGCACGTCCTCGCGCGCCTCGCCGGGCTCGACCGGCTCGTCCACCGCGCCTTCGACGTCCGCGTCGTCTTCCGCGTAGGGCGGGTTGTAGGCGCACTGGATCCAGCGCGGCGCGGAGAACTCGAGCAGATAGCTCTCGCCGAAGTTCTGGTAGACGAACTCATCCTGGTCGGCGAGCCCGGGAAAGCCGATCCGCGGCGAGGGAACGCGCTCGAGCTCTCCCGACGCGACGAGCTCCGAGAGCTCGTCCGGATACGCGTCGACTTTCGCGCGGTGCTGCGCCAGCGCGTCGATGATCGCCTGCGCGCGCCGCTCGCGCGTCTCGACGTAGTCGAGCCGCGCGAGCACCTGGCCGAGCGCGATGGGCGCCACCACGAGCGCGCCGCCGACGGCGAACGCGAGCGCGCGGCCGGCGAGCCGCTCGCTGCGGCGCGCGGACCCCAGCGTCGCGGCGAGCGCGAACACCGCGACGCCGAGCGCGGCGAGGAGACCCGCGACCCGCACCCCCGCGCGGAAGGGCAAGAGGTCGCGGTACTCCGCGAGCGCGAGCGCGGCGGCCGGGAGGCCCGCCGCGAGCAGCGCTCCGAGCGCCCACGACGCGGCGCCGCCCTCGCCGCGCGCAGCGGCGGCCAGTCCGAGGCCCACGCCGAGCGCGAGCGCGCCGAGGCACGCGGCCACGACCTCGACGCCGAAGATCTGCACGAACGGCCAGGGGGAGAGCGCGAAGCGCAGGCTCTGGTCGGTGCCGGTGACGTTGCGCTCGAGCGCGAGGACCGCGAGGAAGAGCGGCAAGTAGATCGCGACGCGCGCGCGCCAGCCGAGCCGCAGCCAGCTCGCCGCGAGCAGCGGCGCCGTCGCCGCGGCTCCCGCCGCGAGCGCGACGAGGAGCAGCGTCAGCGACCAGCGCCAGCGGAAGAAGCTCCAGACGAAGCGCGCCTCGAGCGCGTAGAAGACGAACGAGAGCGTCGCGAGCGCCGCCGACACGGCGAGCCAGCGCGCGAGCGCGGAGCGCGTCGTCGCGAAGACGGCGGCCGCGAGACCGACGGCCGCGGCGCCGAAGACGCCGAGCGCGAGCGGCGTCTCCTGCACGACTGGCGCGAGGGACGTGTCCCCGAGCGCCCGCTCCAGCACCGCGCTCGGCTCCCACCAGGCGCGGGCCTTCGGCCGCGGACCGAGCCCCGAGTAGGCGAGCGCCGCGAAGGCCAGCGCAGCCAGCGTGAAGGCGATGCCGGCGATGGGCAGCCGCGCGCGGTGCGCGGCGGAGTGGGCGTCGCTCACGCACCCCCTCCGGGACGCTTCGTCGCGGCCTCGCGGACCGGCGCGCGCTCGCGCGCGCCGCCCTGGAGCTTGATGCGCGCCGTGATCTCGATCGTCTGGCCGTCGAGCAGCCGGCGCAGGACGTCGGCCGGGTCGATCCGGGCCAGGACGCGCCCGAACTCGCGCGAGAGCGCGCCGACGAGGTCGCTGCGCGTGCGGTCGCTCTGGGCGACGATGAACTCGAGCCACTCGCGCGGGACCTTGTCGCCGAGCGCGCGGCGGACGGCCTCCTCCGTCATGAAGAAGCCGCTCACGCCGAGCGAGAGGCCGCGGCGCAGGAGGTCGGGCAGAAAGCCGCCCTCGGGGCCCGGCCCGGCGGCGAGCGGTGCGGCCGTGGGGCGCGGTACACCCGCTGCGGGCCGCGGCCGACGCCCACCGGGTCTGCGCGCGGCCTTTTTCCGCTCCCCTTCGGCCAGCGCCATCGACTACCATGTCCTCGCCGTGAGCTCGCTGACCCACATCCCCGTGCGTGACGTCATGCAGAAGAGCATCGTCACGATCTCGGCCAGCGAAACGCTGTCGACCGTCGAAGATATCATGACGCTGGGCCAGGTGCGGCACATCCCGGTGGTGCAGGCCGGCCGCCTCGTCGGCGTCGTGTCCCACCGCGATCTCCTGCGCGCCTCGCTCTCGAACCTGCTCGACCACGGCGACGACGAGCGCCGCCTGTTCCTGCATGCGGTGGAGATCGCGCGGGTCATGTCGACCCCGCCGGTGGTGGTGAGCCAGGACGACACGGTCGGCGACGCGGCGCTGATCATGGCCGAGCGCAAGATCGGGTGCCTCCCCGTGCTCCAGCGCGAGGAGCTCGTCGGGATGATCACGGAGACCGACATCCTGCACCTGGTCGCGGGCATCCTCCCGGTCTGAGCCCGGCGCGGAGATCCGGGTCCGACCCCCGGCCTAGAGCCGCACGTGCTGCCAGCGGCCGGAGGCGAAGCGCCAGGCGAGCAGCGCCGACTTGACGGCGTAGTCGGCGAGCAGGCACGACCACACCGCGACGACCCCGCCGTCGAAGACGAAGCGGACGAGCGCCGCGCCGGCGAGGCGGAAGCAGAAGAGGCCGGTCAGGATCGCGAACAGCGGGAAGCGCGTGTCGCCCGCTCCGCGCAGCGCGCCGCCGATCGCGTACTCGATGGCCATGAGCGGCTGCGCGGCGCCGAGGATGTAGATGAAGAGCACCGTGAGTCGCACCGTGTCGGAGCCGGTGGCGCCGAACCAGCTCGCGATCGTCGGCGCGAGCAGGCAGATGGCGAGACCGGCGCTCGCCATGACGCCCACCGCAGCCGCGCCGCAGCGCCAGCCCGAGCGCGTCGCGAGGCGCGGCTCGCCCGCGCCGAGGTGCTGGCCGACGAGCGTCGAGGCCGCGGTGGCGAAGCCGAGCCCCGGGACGAACGAGAACGAGAGGATGCGCACGCCGATCATGTAGGCGGCCACCGGCTCGGTGCCGAAGCCGGCGACGATGCGCAGGAACAGGAACAGGCCGATCTGCCAGACGAACTGCTCGATCGCGGTCGGGAGCCCGATGCGCAGGATGCGCCGCATGCGCTCGCCCGAGAGCCCGTCGAGCCACGGGCCGCGTTCCACGGCGAGGTCGTTTCGCTGCCACAGCCAGAGGTAGAGGAGCGCGCCGAGCGCGAACGAGAGCCCCGTGGCGAGCGCCGAGCCCACGGTCTCCAGGCGCGGCGCGCCCCAGTGGCCGAACACGAGCGCGTAGTGGGCGGCGACGTTCACGACGTTCACGAGCGCGCCGATCGCGAGCGGCGTGCGGACGTCGCCGGCGCCTCGCAGGCCACTCGAGAGCACGAGGCCGACGGCCATCGGCACGTTGAACCAGAGCAGGGTGCGCAGGTACTCGCCGCCGAGGCGGGCGACCTCGGGCGCTACGCCGAACGCGGCGACGAGCTGCTCGGCGAAGGGAGCGGCGAGCATCATCGCCGCCGCGAGGGCGGCGCCTGCGAGAGTGGAGCAGCGCAGCACGCGGTCCGCTTCGCGCCAGTCGCCCGCGCCCACCGAGCGCGCGACGAGGGCCGTCGTCCCGATGGTGACGGCGGCGAGCACCGCGAAGGCGACGAAGTGCACCTGCCCCGCGATCGAGGCGGCCGCCACCGCGTTGCGTCCCACCTCGGGCGCGTCCACCGAGCCGAGCCGCGCCACGATGATCGTGCTCACGAAGCCGACCGCGGCCTGGAGCGCGAAGCTCAGCATGGTGGGCCCGGCGAGCGGCCAGATGCCGACCCCGGTCGGGGCGCGCGCGATGGGCGCCGGCGGCTCGCTGCCCTCGACGACGGGCTCTGCGCTCATCCGCGCGCGTTCGTCATCCGAGCAGCTCGCCGCGGCGCGCGAGCACGTGGTGGGCGGTGCGGTCTGCGAGCGCGGCCGTCGTGATCTGCGGCGGCGCGCCGAGCGAGGTCGGGAAGACTCCCATGTCGGCGACGAAGAGCCCGGCTACCTCGTGGCACTCGCCGTACTCGCCGACGACGGAGCTGAGGGGATCGCCTCCCATGCGGCACGTCGACTGCGGGTGGGTCGACGCGAGCGGGACGGCGTTCGGCCCCGACTGCGCCACCCCCCGCCGCAGGATCGGCGCGAGGTCGTCGCCGGGGCGCAGCGTGAGCGGGTCGCGCGCGTAGGGGACGAGCACCTCGCGCGCGCCGCCGGCGAGCAGCACCTCGACGCAGTGGAGCAGCCCTTCGGCGAGCTGGCGGCGGTCGCGTTCGTCGAGGGCGTAGCGGATGCGCGGCCGCGCGGGCGTCGCGCCCGGCCCGACGCTGCCCTCGCTCTGGTCGTGGAGGAGCGCGAGCAGGCCCGCGAGGTGCGCGAAGCGCCGCATGTGGGCGAAGTGCTCGCGCCCGAAGCCCGGGAGCTGCGCCGCGGTGAGCACCGGAAAGCCCGCAATCGGCATCAGCACGTAGCCCGCGCGCGGGTCGCGTTCGAGGTCGATGAACTCGTCGACGTAGTAGCTCTGCGGGATGCCGCGGTACGCGTGGATGGGCTCGTCGAAGAAGCCCGCCGCCATGACGGAGGGGTGCAAGTGGAGGTGCGCGCCGACCTGGCCGGTCCCGTTGCCGAGCTCGCTGCGAAGCAGGAGATCGGGAGAGGCGACAGCGCCCGCCGCGAGCACGACGACCGGCGCCTCGACCCGGAACGGCACGCCCGGCCGTCCGTCCGCGCCGACGGCGTGGCCGTGCACGGCGCGCACGCGCCCGCGCGGCGCGCCCGGCGTCGCCTCGATCCGCTCCGCGCGCGCGCTCGCGAAGAGCCGCGCGCCGAGGCGCTCCGCCTCGGGCACGTACGTGACGAGCATCGACTGCTTCGCGTCGTAGGAGCAGCCGAGGATGCAGTAGCCGGCCTGGACGCAGCCTTCGCGGTTGTGCTTCGTCACAAAGCCCGAGTAGCCGAGCTTCTCTGCGCCCGCGCGCACGATCCGGTTCAGAGCGTTCACCTCGTCCTCGCGGATCTGCTTCACCTTCAGCATCCGCTCGACGCGCTCGAACGACGGCGCGAGCGACGCGCTCGTGAGCGAGGAAAGCCCGTGCTCCTCGCGCCACAGCGCGAGGATCGGGTCGGGAGTGCGGAACGAGTAGCAGAGGTTGTGCACCGTCGAGCCGCCGACGTTGCGCCCCTGCAGCACCGTGATCGAGCCGTCCTCGGTCTGGCGCATGCCGGCCTCTTCGAAGAGGCGCGGCAGCATCTCGTCCTCGCGCTGCGTGAAGTCGCGGCTCGTCCAGTGCCGGCCCTGCTCGAGGATCACGACGTCGAGGCCACCGCGCGCGAGCTCGGCGGCGGCGACGGCGCCGCCGGCGCCCGAGCCGATCACGCAGACCTCGGCGCGCAGATCGAGCGGAGCGCTCGCCGCGGCGAGGTCGACGCTCACGGCGAGCCCCCGGCGCGCAGCAGCGGGCCGGCGTAGCCGACGAGGCGCCAGCTCTCCTCCTGCGAGTACCAGCCGTAGCAGGCGAGCCCCTTGAGCGCCTGGAAGCCCTGGCGTCGGAGCGCGAGCGAGCTCGTCATCCAGCCGCGCAGCGACACGTCCTGCGCCTCGGGCGGGAGCGCGCGGAAGCGCGCGAAGGCGAGGTCGAACACGTAGGGGCCCCACTCGACGAGGCGGAGCAGCGCCGGCAGCGGTCGGGTCAGCTCGGGGTCGAGCGAGGCGCACAGCCGATCGATCGCCTCGAGGGCCCCGCTCTCGCGCACGCGTGGGGCGTCGGGGAGCCCGGTGTCGACGATGCGCTCGACGATGGCGGTCAGGACGTCCGCTTCGTCGGGGGAGAAGAAGCGCGCTGCGTCGGAAGCCGGCGTCGGCGCGCCGGGCC
>DATAGA010000134.1:0-6950 GCA_036257215.1 Myxococcota bacterium | reverse complement strand
GAGGTGGACCGAGCGGCCGCTCTCGAGCGCGCGGTGCAGCCAGTCGCTCGCGAACGGCGAAGCGGGCGCCAGCAGACGCGCGACGGTGACGAGCGCCTCGCGCAGCGTCGCGACGGCGGCGGCGTCCGCGTCGCGGCCGGGCGCCCAGAAGCGGGCGCGCGAGAGGCGCACGTACCAGTTGGAGAGGTCGTCGATCAGCTCGAGGATGGCGCGCACGCCGGCGGTGACGTCGTAACCCTCCCACGCGGCGGTCACGGCCTCGGTGGTCGCGTCGAGGCGCGCGAGGAGCCAGCGGTCGAGGTCGGTCGCGCCCCGCGCGTCCGCCGCGCCGGCCCCGGCATCCGCTCCGGCATACAGCGAGAAGAACCGGTACGTCTGCCTCAGCGTGTTGAGCGCGCCGCCGACCGAGTCCAGGATGGCGTCCGGGTCGAAGCGCTTCGGCAGCCAAACCTGGCTAGCGGCGAGGAGGTAGAGCCGGAGCGCGTCGGCGCCGTACTCGCGGACCACCTCCCAGGGATCCACGACGTTGCCCCGGCTCTTCGACATCTTCTGGCCCTGGGGGTCGAGGATCAGCTCGTTCACGATGACGTTGCGGTACGGCGCCTCGTCGAAGACCGTGGCTCCGATCGCGAGCAGCGAGTAGAACCAGCCGCGGGTCTGGTCGATCCCCTCGCAGATGAAGTCCGCCGGGAAGTGCGCCCGGAACTCGTCCTCGTTCTCGAACGGCCAGTGCCACTGCGCGTAGGGCATCGAGCCCGAGTCGAACCACGTGTCGATCACGTCCCGCACGCGCCGCATGGTGCCGCCGCCCGGCGCGGGCCAGGTGTACCGATCGACGTGCGGCTTGTGGGGGTCGAAGTCGTCGGGCAGCGGGCGGCCGATCTTCTCGGCTAGCTCCGCGTAGCTTCCGATCACCTCGACGTGATCGGGGTCGCGGTCGCTGACCCAGACCGGCAGTGGCGTGCCCCAGTAGCGGTCGCGCGAGATCGCCCAGTCGACGTTGTTCGCGAGCCACTCGCCGAAGCGGCCGGTGCCCACCTCCGGCGGGTGCCAGCCGATGCGGCGGTTGAGCTCGAGCATGCGCTCCTTCACGAGCGAGGTGCGCACGAACCAGGAGTCGCGGGCGTAGTAGATCAGGCGGCTGCGGCAGCGCCAGCAGTGCGGGTAAGAATGCTCGTAGGTCTCCGTGCGCAGCCAGCGGCCCGTCTCCTTGAGGCGGCGCACGAGCAGCTCGTTGGTCTCCTCGTCGGTGACGAGGCGGCCCTCGAGCTCCGGCCACGTCGTGCCCGTGAACGTGCCGTCGGCGGCGACGGGGCGCAGGACCGCGAGGCCCTCGCGCTGCGCCGCGGCGTAGTCGTCCGCCCCGAACGCGGGAGCGAGGTGCACGACGCCGGAGCCGTCCTCCGCCGTGACGAAGTCGCCGGCGACCACGACCTGCGCACGTCCCTCGGCCGGGAGCGGCACGAAGTCGAAGGGCCGCACGTAGGAGAGCCCGACGAGCTCGGCCCCGCGGCGCACCGTGCGGCGCTCGAGGTCTCCGATCGCGAGCGGGCCTCCGTCCTTGCCGCCCCGGTCCGCGACGGCGATGGCGTCGGCGCGCGCCACCGCGCAGACGAGCACGCGCCCGTCCTTCGTCGCGTACTCGCCGTACTCGAGCTCGGGGTGGACGGCCGCCGCGACGTTCGAGGGCAGCGTCCAGGGCGTCGTCGTCCAGACGACGAGCTCGCGCCGGGAGCCGTCGGCGAGCGGGAAGGTGACGTACACCGAGCGGTCGCGGACGTCCTCGTAGCCGAGCGCCAGCTCGTGGCTCGAGAGCACCGTCCCGCAGCGCGGGCAGTAGGGCAGCACGCGGTGCCCGCGCTCGAGCAGGCCCTTCTCCCGCAGGCGCTTCAGCAGCCACCACACCGACTCGACGTAGTCCTTGGTGTAGGTGATGTACGGGTGCTCGTAGTCGAGCCAGTAGCCCGTCCGGTTGGAGAGCTCCTCCCACTCGGTCTGGTACTTGAAGACGCTCGCGCGGGCGCGCGCGTTGAACTCGGCGACGCCGAACTCCTCGATCGCCTTCTTGCCCGAGAGGCCCAGCTCCTTCTCGACCTCGATCTCGACCGGGAGGCCGTGCGTGTCCCAGCCCGCGATCCGGGTCACGTGTCGGCCCTGCGCCGAGCGGAAGCGGCAGATCACGTCCTTGATCGTCCGCGAGATGACGTGGTGGAGTCCCGGACGCCCGTTCGCGGTCGGGGGTCCCTCGTAGAAGACGAACGGTCTCCCGCCGCGGGTGCGCTCGACGCTCTTCGCGAAGAGCTCCTCGTCGCGCCAGAGCGCGATCAGCTCGCGCTCGAGCACGTCGGGCGGGACGTCGGGCCAGGCGGGAAGCGGCATGCGGGCGGAAACCCCTCGCTGAGCCGAGCACTCTACAGAGAGGGGCGGCGGGCGTCGAACGCGCCGCGTCCGCGGGCTGCGCCCGCGGTGCGCGGCTAGCCTCGGGTCGTGCCCCGCGACCCGTCCGGCCCCTTCGAGCGCCTGCTGCGGTCGAGTCGACTCGCCGCGGAGCTCGGCGTCGCGCGCGTCGAGGCGCCGCGCAGCTTCGCGCACAGCGGCACCGCGCGCTTCGTGCAGGGACGCGACGGTCGCCGCTACAAGCTGCGCGTCTGCTCGAGCGCCCGTCGCGCGAAGGAGATCGAGACGCTGCTCGCCGCCGAGCCGGCCATCTTCCCCGCCGTGCTCGGGCGCGAGGGGCGCCTCCTGTGGATGGAGGCGCTCGGGCTCCACCGCGCGCTCTCGCGCGAGGAGCTGATCGAGCGGCTCGCCGGCGTCGGCGGCATGGTCGCGCGGCTCCACGCGGCGGCGGAGGCGAAGGCGCTGCCGAGCCGTGCGGGGCAGCTTCGCGCCGCCGCACGCGCGCGCCTCCAGCTCGCGCGCGACCTGCGGCTCCTGCGCGCAGGAACGCTCGACGGCGTCTCCGCGCGCGCCGTCGCCGCGAAGCTCGCCGCCGGCCGGCGCCGCTTCGGGCTGCCGCTCGCCGTCGAGCTCGACGACATCCACAAGGCGAACCTGATGCTGCGGCCGCGGGACGGGGACCTGCGCTACGTCGACGAAGAGGGGGTCGCGGTGCGGCCGCTCTTCACGAGCCTCGCCTCGCTGGTCAAGACGGCCGACAAGCGCGAGCACTGGGAGGCGTTCCGCGCCGGCTACGCGCGGCTGCGCGACGCGTCCGTCATCACCCCCGAGTACACCGAGTACGTCGTGCTCCAGGACACGCTGCGCAAGGTCGCCAACAAGGTGCGCGCGGGGGCGAAGCTCGGCGACGAGCGCCGCGCGAAGCTCCCGTTCGAGATCGACGACCTGCGCCGCGTCGCGTTCCAGGAGACGCCGAACCTCGACTGGGACTTCTTCCGGGGATGAGGCTCCGGTAGACTCCCCCCGATGCGCGCCGCCGTCATGCGCGGGAAGAAGATCGTCGCCGACACCGTGCCCGACCCGGTGCCGGGGCCCGGGCAGGTGCTCGTCCGCACGCTCGCGTGCGGCATCTGCGGCTCGGACCTGCACGCGCTCCAGCACGCCGACCGCATGGTCGCGATGGCGAAGGAGTCCGCAGGCGGCGTGGCGGGCGCCTCCATCATGGACCCCTCGCGCGACGTCGTCATGGGTCACGAGTTCTGCGCCGAGATCCTCGACTTCGGTCCGAGCACGCTGAGGCAGCTGAAGGTCGGCCAGCGCGTCTGCTCGATGCCGCTGGCCTTCGACGCGCGCGGCATCCAGGCCGTCGGCTACTCGAACGACTACCCGGGCGGCTACGGCGAGCGCATGGTGCTCACGGAGCCGCTGCTGCTGCCCGTGCCCGACGGGCTCTCCGCGCAGCACGCGGCGCTGACCGAGCCCATGGCGGTCGGCGTCCACGCGGTGGCCAAGGGGAAGCCCGAGAAGCAGGACGCGGCGCTCGTCGTCGGGTGTGGTCCCGTCGGCCTCGCGGTGATCTCGGCGCTCAAGCTCGCGGGCATCGGGCCCGTCGTCGCCGCCGACTTTTCGCCGCGCCGGCGCGGCCTCGCGGAGGAGCTCGGCGCGGACGTCGTGGTCGACCCCGCGAAGGAGAACGCGGCGCTCGCCTGGTCGAAGGCCGCCGGCGCGAAAGTGCCGCTCTTCTTCGAGTGCGTGGGCGTCCCGGGCATCATCAACGACCTGATGCGCGACGCGCCGCGCGGCGCGCGCATCGTCGTCGCGGGCGCGTGCATGGAGCCCGACCGCTTCCAGCCCATGTACGGGATCAACAAGGAGCTCTCGCTCCAGTTCGTGCTCGGCTACACGCCCGAGGAGTTCGCCGGCGCGCTGCGCGACCTCGCCGAGGGGCGCATCCCGGCCGAGAAGCTCGTCACCGGCCGCACCGGGATCGACGGCGTCGCGGACGCGTTCGAGACCCTCCGCGACCCCGAGGCGCACGCGAAGATCCTGGTCGAGCCCGGAGCGGCCTGAGCCGTGGGCGAGGGCGCCCGCGAGCCGGCGGCCCGGAATGCCGGGCGCGAGCCCGACCTGCTCTTCTACGACGGCGGCTGCGGCCTGTGCCATCGCTCGGTGCGCTTCGTCGCGCCGCGCGACCCCGAAGGCCACTTCCGCTTCGCGCCACTCGGCGGCGAGACGTTCACCGCGCTCGTCCCGCCGGACGCGCGCGGGACGCTCCCGGACAGCGTCGTCGTGCGGCGCCGGGACGGCGCGCTGCTCGTGCGCTCGGACGCCGTGCTGCACATCCTGCGGCGGCTCGGGGGCGGCTGGCGCGCGCTCGCCGCGGTGCTCTCGCTCGTGCCGCGGGCGCTCCGCGACGCCGGCTACGACTGGCTGGCGCGCAACCGCGCGCGCTGGTTCGCGCGGCCGGACGAGGCGTGCCCGATCGTGCCGGCGCACCTGCGCGCGCGCTTCGCGCCGTAGAGCCGGCGATGCCCGAGCTGCCCGAGGTCGAGGTCACGCGCCGGCGCATCGCGCCGAGCCTCGTCGGGCGGCGCATCGAGCGCGTCGACGCGACGCGCCCGAGCTACTTCTTCCTGACGCCGCCGGCGCGACTGCGCCGCGCGCTCGTCGGGCGCAAGGTCGAGTCGCTGGAGCGCCGCGCGAAGTACCTGATCGCGGGCCTCGACGACGGGAGCCGCCTCCTGCTCCACCTCGGCATGACGGGGCAGCTCTTCACGGCCGGGGTCGCGAGCGTGCGGCTCCTCTCCGCGGCCCGGCGCGCGGCGCTGGCCCCCGAGGAGCAGCTCGCCTTCGAGCCCGACGCCCATACCCACCTGCGGCTCCTCTTCGGAGACGAGGGTCCCGCAGTGCTCTTCCGCGACGTCCGCAAGTTCGGGAAGGTGCTGCTGCTCGCGCCGGGCGAGGACACCGAGCGGCTGAGCCGGCTCGGCACCGACGCCCTCGAGCTCACGGGCCCTACGCTCTTCGCCGCGACGCGTGGGCGCACGGCCGCCATCAAGAACGTGCTGCTCGACCAGGCCGTCGTCGCCGGCGCCGGCAACATCTACGCCGACGAGGCGCTGTTCCTGGCCGGCGTGCGGCCGCGCCGCGCCGCCGGCCGCGTGACGCGCGCCGAGTCCGACGCCATCGCCGACGCCCTGCGGCGGGTGATGCTGCGCTCGATCGAGACGGGCGGCTCGAGCATCAGCGACTACGTCGCGCCCGACGGCGCCGACGGCGCCTACCAGGACGAGCGCCGCGTCTACGCGCGCGAGGCCGAGCCGTGCGTCGACTGCGGCGCGCCGATCCGTCGCATCGTGATCGGGCAACGCAGCGCGCACTACTGCCCGCGGTGTCAGCGGTGAGCGCGGCGCCGGGAGCCGCTCTCCAGCGGAGGCGCGCGCTCGCGCGCACGGTCGCGGCACTCGTCGCGACCGCGAGCTGGGCGTGCGCAGCGGGCGACGGTGCGGCGTCCGACGCGCCGGTCGCGCGCGAGGAGCCCTGGACCACCGAGGTCGTCGTGCCGGGAGAGCCCGATCCGACCGTCGTCGCGCCGCGCCCGGGCCTGGCCGACGTGCGCCCGCACGCCTTCGCTCGGTTCCGCCCGCACCCGGACGAGCGCGGTCTCACCGTCGCGTTCTGGGGCGGCGTCGCGCCCTGCTTCGGCGTCGACCACGCCGACGTGAGGGAGAGCGAGGAGGCCGTCGTCGTGACGCTCTACGCCGGGTCGGATCCGGCGGCGCCGAACGTCGCGTGCATCGAGATCGCCGTCTCCCTCGCCGTCGACGTCCGGCTGTCGGCGCCCCTCGGCGACCGCCCGGTCCTCGACGGTGCGGCGAGCAACGCGCCGAGGCCGCGCTACTAGGCCCGGCGCGCGTGGGTCCGGGCTCGGCGCCGCCGGTGCCACCCCGGGGCAGTGCCGGGCCATGTTCATCCGGGGTCGCGCCGGCCCTTCTGATACGATGGCGGCCGCATGCGGTGGATGCGCAGGCGGCGGATCGCGGCCGCGCTGGCCCTCGCGGGCCTCGCCGGCCCCATCCCCGCCCTGGCCGAGCTCGACGGCGACGCCTTCGTCGCCGTCGGCGCGCAGTTCGAGGGCGCCGACGTCCCGGGCGTGGTGGAAACGCTCGGCGACCGCGTGAACGTCACGGTCTCGGCCATCAAGACGAAGGGCGTCGACCTCGGTCCCACCTACGCGGGCGACTTCAACTTCGAGGCCATGGGGTTCGGGTCGGCGACCGGCTTCTACGGCGGCGGCTTCGGCATGCTGAGCGGCACCGCCGAGGCGTCGCCCCAGGAGGTGGAGTCGCTCGTCGGCGGTCCGCCGCTCGGGAACACCTACAACTCCGAGGTCGACGGGACGGTCCAGGTCGGGTTCATCGAGACCGGCGTCGTGACCGGGCCCGCGGCCGGCACGCCCGTCACCCTCCAGATCAACTTCCTGCTCGAGTCGAGCTCGGCCGTCGGCGGCGGCAACCCGTCCTTCGAGCGCAGGGCCGTCGCGAACCTCTTCG
>DATAGA010000229.1:0-1581 GCA_036257215.1 Myxococcota bacterium | reverse complement strand
CGCGCCGGGACGCCGGGCGTACGGACCGCGGGTCCCCTCTTCCCTCTCGAAGAGCGTCCGTCCAGCGAAGAGCGTCCGTCCAGCGCTCGCCGGACTCCGGGCTCGCCTCGCCGACCGCTAGGAACGCGCGAGCTTGCCCGTCGCGGTCAGCGGGAGGTCGTCCACCAGCTCGAACGTGCGCGGGACCTTGTACGCGGGGAGGCGCGCGCGGCACCAGGCGGTCAGGGCGGCACGCGGGGGCGGGGCGGCGGGGTCGTCGGGGACGATCTCGGCAACGGCGATCTCGCCGAGATGCGGGTGCTCGCGCGCGAGCACGCGGCTGCGGTGGACGCCGGGCATCGCGTCGAGCACGGACTCGACCTCCTCGCTGAAGAACTTCATGCCCGCCATGTTGATGCGGTTGGCGCGGCGGCCGGCCAGGTGGAGGTCGCCGTCTGCGTCGAGCCAGCCCTGATCGCCGGTGCGGAAGCCGTCGGGCTCGAGCACGGCGCGCGCCGGGAGCCAGGGGTCGAGGTACGCGTCGAGCATGCCCGGGCCGCGGATGCACACCTCGCCGGTGCGCTCGGGGGACGTCGGCGGCGCGACCGGCTTCCCGTCTTCTCCGCGCAGCCACACCTCGTAGTCGGGGAGCGGCTGGCCGAGCGACTCCGGCTTCGCGGCCGCGCGCGCGAGGTTCACGACGGGGAGGCCCACCTCGATGATGCCGAGCGCCTGTGCGAGGGCGTGGCCGAAGCGCTCGGCGAAGCGCTCGGCGATCCCCCGTCGCAGGCCCTCGGCGGTCGAGATCGCGAGCCGGAGCGCGGTCAGCCCGAGCGCGGACGCGTCCTTCCCGAGCAGGTGATAGTGGTGCGGCGAGGCGTACACGACCGTGGCGCGCTCGCCGCTCGCGAGCTCGAGAATCGGGCGCGCGAGGTGGCCCGCCGGCAGCAGGATCGTCGCGCCGTAGCGCAGGTAGAGCAGGATCGACACGACGAAGTGATGCGCCATCGGGAGCAGCCACAGCACCCGGTCGTCCGGCCCGATCGCGAGCCCCCGGTTCGCCGCCGCGAGCCGCGCCTCCACCGCGGAGTGTCCGAGGATCACGCCCTTCCGGGCCGCGGTCGTGCCCGACGTGAACCGGAGGTACGCGGGGCGCAGCGCTCGGAACGCTTCGTCCCCGACACCGTCCACCGGCCCCGGATCCGGCCCGCGGACCGGCGCGAAGCCGGCGGCCTCGTCGGCGACGAAGTGCAGGCGCGCGCGCCGCGCGAGCTCGCCGGCGGCTTCGGGCCCCGCGTCGTCGGGGATCGGCACGAGGCATGCGCCCGCGGCGAGGATCCCGAGCGCGCCCTCCACGAAGCCGGCGCCCTGACGGGCCAGGAGACCCACGCGCTGCCCCTCGCGCACGCCGCCCGCGCGCAGCGACTCGGCGAGCGCGTCCATGCGCGCCACGAGCGCCGCGTACGAGACGGGTCGCCCCATCGCGGGCTGCGCCGGGTCGCCGACGAGGAGCGCAGGCGCGTCCGGCGCGAGCGCCGCCCGCTCGCGGATGCGCGCGACGACCGTCACGGCGCCGTGCCCTCGAGCGCTGCGGCGGCGCGC
>DATAGA010000144.1:0-8310 GCA_036257215.1 Myxococcota bacterium | reverse complement strand
TGCCTCGATCAGCGGAAACGCGCTGCGGCCGTCGAGGCGCAGATCGGCGATGACGAGGTCCGGAGCCTCGCCGAGGAGACGCAGCGCCCGCTCGAGGCTCTGCGCCTGCGAGACCTCCGCACCGAGGCCGCGCGCGACGCGCCCGATGGCGTCGCACAGGCCGGGGTCGTCCTCCACGACGAGCACGCACCGCACGCGCGCCGGTGCGCCGGCCGGCGCAACGCTCGCCTCTCCGCGCTCCGCGGCTCCCTCGCTCACGTGGGCGTCCCCGCGTCTCGCTATCGCGCGACCGCGCGCTGGAACGCGGCCGGGCACGGCGGCAGCGGTGCCGGCAGTCTGTCGAGCTGGCGACGCACGGCCGCCACGTCGAACCACTGGTATAGCTCGGCGACGAGCCCGTCGCGGCAGACGGTCCACGAGGCGCCGTCGATCCGGATCGGCGCGTTCGCGCTCGCCAGCTGGTCCGGCGGCCAGGCATCGAGCGTCCAGCGCTGGCGCACGCGGTCGCCCGCGGCCACGCGCTCGTGCACGCGCAGCGAACGCCGCGGGAGCGCCCGCTGTAGCGGCAGCAGCCGCGCGACGGCGGCGTCGCGGCCTTCCGCGACGAGCTCGTCGTTGAGGTACATGCGGAAGTCCGGTGTGAGCAGCGCGGGCAGCGACGCGACGTCGCCGCGCAGCACGGCGTCGAGATGGCCGTCGACGATCGAGATGGCTGTCACGCAGTCTCCTTCGCGGAAGCGTGCAATGGGGCGACCCCATCCCCGGCGAGCGCGTCCGCCGCGAGCTCGAGGTACACCGTGACCGCGGCGCCCCCGCTCGGCGGGTTCTCGAGCCGCAGCGAGCCGCCGCTGGCGCGCGCCAGGCGTTCCGCCGTGTAGAGTCCCAGTCCGACGCCGTAGGGCTTGGTGGTGGTGAAGGGCTCGACGGGCCGGCCGAGCAGGCTCTCGGGGAGCCCCGGCCCGTCGTCGGCGACGCGGATGGCCGCGCTCCCCGCCGCCGCGTCGCCCGCCACCGACACCTCGAGGTGAAGCGCCCCGCGGCGGCCGTCGCCCTCGGCCGCATTCAGCGCGAGCTCCTCGAGGATCTGGTAGAGGGTGGACGCGCCGCCGCGGACGCGTACCCCGACGCGGTCCGGTGTCGCCGAAACGCGGGTCCGCAGCCCGGGCGCGCGCGCCCGCGCGCTGTCGAGCACCGCGCGCAGCACCGGCTGCACCTCCACGGGGTGGAGCTCGGGTCCCGACGCGGCGCGCGGATCGGCGCGCCGGGTCGGCCTCGGGGCGACGACCTCCTGGAGGGAGTCGAGGGCGTCGAGCAGCTGCGCGTGCAGGTCGCGGCGCGCCGGATCGTCGCGGACGAGCGGCGCCAGTCGGTCCGCCGCCAGCCGGGCGGTGGAGAGAGCGCTGCGGGCGTCGTGCCGGCGCTGGAGCAGGTCGCCGAGCGTCGCGCGGCTGACTTCCAGCGTCGACGCACGCTCGACGACGAGCTGCGCCTGCAGCGCAGCCCCCTGGGCCGCGACCCGCGCGCGGCCCTCGGCCAACCGACCGCTCGCGCCGGCGAGGTAGAGGAAGCTCGCCATCGAAGCGGGCGCAGCCATGAGGATCAGCCACGCGTGGGGCGCGTCGGGACGCAGCGCCAGGGCCGCCAGCACGCCGAGCCCGTGTGCGGCCGTGAACACGGCCAGGCCGGGGCGCCCGCCGAGGCCCAGGCCGTTCAAGGCGCCGCGCAGAACGGGGAGGATCGCGAGCAGGAACGCCCCCGGCGGCTCGGCGAACACCGCGAAGGCGGTGGTCATGGTCATCTCGACGAAGCAGTAGACGACGATGCCGCCGAAGAAGACCAGCGGGTCCTTCACGCCGCGCCGGTTCAACACGCCGAGCCCGAAGACGAGCGCGACGGCGCAGGCGAGCAGGGCGACGGGCACGGCGGGGCGCAGGCGGAAGAACTCGCGCATCGGCTCGATGGAGGAGGCCGCGAAGGCGAGCGCGAGCAGCCCGGCCGCGGTCGCGATCCGCACGGGCACCCAGATGCGCGGCGCGAGCAGCGCGACGTCGAAGCCTGCCGCGAACTCCTCGGCCCGCCCGCGCAGCGAGCGATCGCTCCCGAGCCGCCTCACGCGGTGCCCCCGCGCCCGCCGCGACGCGGCGCGCCGGGCAGTCGCAGGCACACGCGCGCGCCCCCTTCGAGCGGCCGCTCGCGGGAGAGGGCCCCTCCACTGCCGCGCGCGAGACGTTCCGCCGTGTAGAGCCCGAGGCCGCTGCCGCGGCGCTTCGTCGTCCCGAGCAGCGCGATCGGGGCCTTGAGGAGCGCGGCGGGGAAGCCGGGGCCGTCGTCGCAGACCGCGACCTCGACGGCTTCTCCCGCGCGCCCGACGTGGACGTCGACCCGCGAGGCGCCGAACGCGCCGTCGCCCTCCGCCGCGTTGGCGAGCAACGGATCCAGCATGGCGCGCAGCCCGTCCGGGCCGCCGGCCAGCTCGACGAAGGGCGCGTCGGAGCTCGCGTCTGCGCCCGCGCAGGACCAGGCGACCTGCGGCCAGCGCCGCCGCGCGTCGGCGAGCGCCGCGCGCACGACGGGCAGGACCGCGACGGCGACCGGCGCTCCGTCGGGCTTCGACTCGCGCAGCGGCGCGGGCGCCGCGAGCAGGTCGTCGAACCGCGACAGCGCGCCGCGCACGCGCGACACCGCCCGGTTCACCGCGTCGTCCCCGCTCGCCCCTCCGCCCGCGCTCGCAGCCTCGAGCCCCGCGCAGGCGAGTCGGGCCTGCGCGAGCCGCACGCGCAGCTCGCGGTCCACGGCGCCGACCTCCGCCAGCGTCGCGTTCACGTCGTCGAGCTCGGCCGCGAAGACCGCGAGGCTCTGGGCGCCGAGGGCCGCGCGGTGCGCGTCGAGCCGCGCGTCCGCGGCCGCGCCCCAGCTCGTGATGAGGCCGAGCAGCGTCCCGCCGCCGAGCCCGATGAGCGCGACCGTAGCGAGGATGCCGAGGTGGACCGGGTCCGGCGCGGCGGCGGCCGCCAGCGCCATCGCGGCTCCGTGGGCCAGCGTCGCGAACGGGTAGCGCGGCCCGGCGCGCAGCATCCCGAGCTGCTGCCAGGCCGCGAGGATCGGGAACACGGCGACGGCGAAGGCGCCCGGCGGAGCGCTCAGGACGACGACCGCCGACGTGAACAGCTGGATCAGGAAGGCGACGACGAGGCTCGCGGCCGCTCGCTCCAGGGCGGTGAACGCCCCGCGGGCCTCCAGCCGGTCCGCCACGAGCAGCGCCCCGAACCCGATCGCCAGCAGCGTCAGGGCCGGCGCGAGGTCGAGCTCGAAGAAGCCGCGCGTCGCCTCCAGCGAGTCCATCAGGACGAAGAGCGTCGCCAGCACGAGCGCGGCCGCGATCCAGCCCTGGGGCCAGCTCACGGCCCGCACCCACTCGGGGCCGAAGCCGTTCGCCCACTCGAGGTAGCGGGCTCGCACGCCCATGCGTCGGCCTACCGAGCGGGCGGAGGACTCTGGGCCGGAGGCTTTCGCGGCGGCTCCGACGCACGCGAGACGGCCGAGCGCGGGGCGCGCCGCTCGCGCTGCAGAACCTGCTGGATCGCCTGCCGCGAGACGCCGAGGACCCGCGCCGCGGCGCTGCGGCTGCCGCCGGTCTGCGCCAGCGCCTGCGAGAGCATCGTGCTCCGCACGATGCCGAGCACCTTCTTCAACGAGTCGTAGCCCACCAGGTCCGCGATCCACGGGTCGACGTCCGGCCGCTCGACGACGGCTGCCTGGACCGCCCCGTGGAGCCGCTCGGCCGAGAACGGCTTGGGCAGGTACGCCCGTACGTTGAGCCGGCCGAGCTCGAAGGTCTCCTCCTGCGACGCCTGGCCGCTCGTCGCGACGATGACCGGCGACGGGCGCCGATGGGCCGCGGCCCGGAGCAGCGGGATCGCGCTCGCGCCGTCGAGCCAGAGGTCCGCGATGACGACGTCCGGGTCGCGCTCGAGGAGCGCGAAGGCCTGCTCGAGCGTGGTGGCCTCCCAGGTCTCCACCCCCCAGCTGCGCGCGGTCTCGCCGATCTCCTGGCAGAGCTCGACGTCGTCCTCGACGACGAGCACACGGCGAAGCGGAATGCGTCCTCCAGCCACGGCAACCTCCTCGTGGAACGGTCGTGGGTTGTGATGGATACCACGAATCAGCGCCTGCATCGTGGGTTGCACGGGTGAACTCGGGGTGAATCGCCTTACACGCAAGACTGTTCCTCCACGTGCACACCCCGATGGTCTCATGGTTTTACCCGAGCTGCGGATCGCCTGGACTCTCTCCGAACACCGTTCGGTGCTCTCGAGGTGGCGGCGTCTCGGGCAGTCCGGAGTCGCTCCGGGCCGGTATGCTGCGCGATCGATGGCCCCCGAGCGCGTCCTCGCCGTCGGCGCCCACCCCGACGACTGCGAGTTCTTCGCGGGTGGCGCGCTCGCCGCCCTCGCGCGCGAGGGCGCCCAGGTGACGCTCTGCATCTGCACCGACGGCGCACGGGGGAGCCTGGGCGACGCCACCGGACTCGCCGAGCGGCGCCGGGCGGAGTCCGAGCGCGCCGCGAAGGCCCTCGGCGCGGCGGAGGTGATCTGGCTCGGCCATCCGGACGGCGCCCTGCGCGACGACGACGCCCTCGTCGGCGACCTGGTCGGCGCGATCCGGCGCGCCCGCCCGCTGCTCCTCCTCGCGCACGACCCGGACACCCGCTTCACGCGCGTCGGCGAGCGCTACGCGCTGGGGCACTCGGACCACCAGGCGGCCGGGCGCGCGTCGCTCGCGGCCGTCTACCCGCGCGCGCCCCTCCCGACCTTCTTTCCGGCGCAGGTCGAGGCCGGGCTCGCACCCTGGTGGGTTCCCGAGATGTGGCTGTTCGACACGGCGAGCCCGGACTGGCTGCGCCCACTCGGAGAAGAGGCGTTCGCGGCGAAGCGGGCCGCGCTCGCCTGCCACGCGAGCCAGGGCGGCGACGGCCCGCTGCTGCGCGCGGCGGAGGCGCTGGCGCGCGCCTTCGCGGGCCCCGACGGGACGCCCGTGGAGGCGTTCCGGCGGCTGCCGCTGCGGCCCTGATCCGCGAGCGGCGCCGGCGGATCACCAGAGCCGCGCCGAGCGGACCGCGATGGGCTCGCGCAGCAGCCGCCCGTCGCCCGGGACGACCGACCAGCGCGCCAGCACGCGCGGCGGGGCCCCCAGCAACGACGTCCAGCGGGGCACGCCGTAGAGCGTTACGGAGAGCCGCTCGCCGAAGGCGTCGCGCACGAGGTCGAGCCGCGCGAAGCCGAGCCCTTCGTACTTGAAGAGACGCGAGCGGCTCTCGCTCCTGACCCTCGTCGGGCGCGAGCCGGCGCCGGACACGACGACGAGCCGCGGGCCCGGCGCCTGCACCCGCACGAGCTGGAGGTTGTGCTCGTGTCCCGCGAGCATGACGTGGACGGGGACCCCCGCCTCGCGGATCGCCTGCAAGACGCGCTCGCCGTAGCCGCCGAGCCCGTCGCCCTGCGCGTCGCGACTGGTTCCGATGGGGTGATGCGCCGCGAGGACGCGCCACGGCCCACGCGACGCCCGCAGCGCGTCGCGCAGCGGTCCCGCGTCGCCTTCCCGCAGCAGCCGGTTGGAGTCGAACTGCACCAGGCTGACGCCGCTCCCGAGCTCGATCACGTCGGCCGCCGACGGCGAGAGGCGCCAGTTCGAGACGAACTTCGGTACCTCGCCTGCCTCGAGCGCGCGGCTCTCGTCGCTCTCCACGTCGTGGTTGCCGAGCACCGCGTAGAGCGGCGGCCGCGGACGCGGATCGTCCACGCCGCACGCGTCGCGCACCTCGGCCGAGCGCGGACCCGCCAGCTCGACGAAGCGGCAGTAGGGCGCCACGAGGTTCTCGCGCACGCGCGCGGCGACGTCGGCCTGCGCGAGGCCCCGCTCGTAGAAGTTGTCGCCGAGGAACACCAGCGCGTCGACGCGCGCCCGCCGGTCCTCGTGCGCGAGCGCGCGTCCCACGGCGCGCTGCCGCTCGAGCGCGGCGAAGGCGCCGGGGGGGTCGCCGACGTCGCCGACCGCGAGGAGCGAGAGCGCCGGCGTCGCCGGGACCGACGCCGGCTCTTCGAAGGCGCGGTGCGCGAGCACCGCCGTCGTGGTCAGGGCCAGAAGGGCCGCGAGGGACCCCGTCCTCCGCAGGAGGCGTCGCATGACCGCCCACCGTAGACGCCGCCGGGTGAAGGCCCGGTGACGGCTCGGCGCTCGCTCCGGCCCGGCCCCCGGGCGAGGCGCTAGCTCGTCTCGCGCGCGCCTGCGCGCGCGTGCCCCTCGTCGCGCTCTGCGCGGCCCGGGCCGTCGTCGCCGACCTCGAGCCCCACGGCGCGCATGAGCTCGAGCGCGTTGCTGCGGGTCACCACACCGGGCCGCAGCCGGTAGTCGAACTCCACGCGTCCGCCGATCACCTGGTCCTCGAAGTGGACGTTCGCGGCTCGCGGCGCCAGCGCGTCGGCGACGCGCGCGAGCGCGAGGTCGTGCGTAGTGACGAGGCCGATGGCGCCGCGCGCGAGCAGCCCGCGCACCACCGCCTCCGCGCCGATCGCGCGGTCGTGCGAGTTCGTGCCGTGCAGGATCTCGTCGAGCAGGAACAGCGTCGGGCCCGACGCGGCGAGGTCGACTACCTGCCGCAGCCGCAGGAGCTCGGCGTAGAAGCGCGAGGTCCCCTCCTGGAGCGAGTCCTGGATCCGGAGCGACGCGCCGACCTGGAGCGGCGAGAGGCGTAGCCGCGTCGCGCACACCGGCGCGCCCGCCTGTGCGAGCACGGCCGCCGTGCCGAGGCTGCGCAGCAGCGTGCTCTTGCCCGACATGTTGGAGCCGCTCACGACGAGCAGCGCCAGCGTGCCGCCGAGGCGCACGTCGTTGCGCACGCAGCGCTCGGGCGGGATGAGCGGGTGGCCGAGGCCTTCCGCCTCGATCGCCGCCCCGTCGCCTTCGACGAGCTCGGGGAAGCACGCGTCGGGACGCTCGAAGGCGAAGCCGGCGAGCGAGGAGAGGGCCTCGATCTCCGCGGCGGCGTCGAGCCAGCGCTCGAGTGCCGGGCCGAAGCGCACCCGCCAGCGCTCGAGCGCGAGCGCGCACTGCGTCTTCCAGAGGAGGAGCGCCGCGACGGGCGCGAAGAGCTGGTTGCGGCGGGCGTCGAGCAGCTCGCACAGGCGCCGCAGCTCGCCGATGCGCCGCGAGGGGGGCTCGCCCTCCGCGTCGAGCGCGGCGCGCAGCGCTCCGAGGCGCGGGCTCTGCGGGCGCTCGCGCTCGAGGCGCTCGAGCAGCTCGGAGAGCAGCGCGAGGTCGCGCGCGGGCAGGTCCACCGCGTTCGCGACGCGCGCCACGGGCGCGCGCAGCGCCTGCGCGAAGACGCCCTGCAGGACGAGCGCCGCGAGGAACGGGATCGGACCGGCCGCGGTCGCGATCCAGAGCGCGAGCCCGCCGAGCGAGAGCGCGGAGAGCGCGGCCGCCGCGGCGGGGAGCCCGCGCGCGGAGAACGCGGCGGGCGCCTCTGCCCAGCGCCGCAGCATCGCCGCGTGCAGCCCGGCGCGCACGTCCGCGCCGAGGACCGCGAGGTCCTCGCGCAGGTCGAGGCGCTCGCGCAGCTCGCGCACCGCGTCCTGCCGCGCGCGCACCTCCGCGGGCTCCGCCGGGGCGCGCAGCCAGCCCGCGAGGCGCTCTTCGCCCTCGCGCGTGCGCGCCGCGCAGAGCAGCTCGAAGAGCGAGCCCCGCCCGAAGAGGTCGATGTCCTCGGCGTAGGGATGGTGCGGGTCGCGGAAGCGCTCGCCCGGCTCGCCGCGTCCGGCGAAGTCGTGCGCGAGGCGCGCGAGCCGGTCTTCGAAGAAGGCGACCGCGCGCTCGGCGCGCTCGCGGCGCCGGATCACCCGGTCGTGCACGAAGAGCAGGACCACGAACACGAGCGCTGGCGGCGCGAGCCAGGCGACGTAGAGCGCGCGAGCGAAGAACACGGCGACGGCGAGCGCGACGCCCGCGGCGAAGGTCGCGAGCCGCGCGTTCGAGAGGCGCCGATCGCTGCGCGCGAGCTCGGCCGCGCGCTCGCGCCGCTCGGCGAGGAGCTGCCGGTAGCGCTCGGCGGCGGCGCCGGCCGGCGCGGACGCCGTGGCCGCCGAGGGCCCGACCCCCGCCGGAACGGGCGGGGACGCCGCGCTCGCCGCGCTCATGGGTAGACGAGGAACCGCGCGCCCGGCGCGCGCTCGACCGCGCGTCGCAGCGCCTCGGCGACGAACGCGCGCGCCGCGTCGACGGCCTGCGCGAGCTCGCGGCCCGCCGCGAGGCCCG
>DATAGA010000121.1:0-1889 GCA_036257215.1 Myxococcota bacterium | reverse complement strand
GGCGCACGGGCGCTTCGCCACGAAGACCGCGAAGGCGCTCGACGCCGCGGGATCCGCCGGCGCTGCGTACCCGGGCCCGCCGGACGCCGAGATCGGCGACGCCGTCGCGGCGCTGGCGGGCGATGCGACGAGCCGAACGGCCGGGGTCGAGTAGCGCGTCAGCGCGCGAGCGCGCGCGCGAGCAGCGCGAAGTGCGCCCCGCTCCCCGCCAGCGTCAGCAGGTGGAACAGCTCGTGGTGGGAGAAGACGCGGGGCCAGAGCGTCGGGCGGCGCGTGACGAAGCAGAGCCCGCCGGCTCCGTAGGCGAGGCCGCCGCATACGAGGAGCGCGACGTCGTTCGCCGGCGCCCGCAGCGCGAAGGCGGCGAGCGCCGGCAGCCCGAGCAGGGCGTGGCCGAGCTGGAAGCGGATCGAGGGACGCACGCCGAGCTCCGCGCTCCACGCCTTGTGGGCGACGCCGGCGCAGGCGAGGGCCCAAGCGCCCGCGCCCGCCGCCGCGGCCGGCGCGGCGGGAAGGGCGAGCCAGGAGAGCGCGGTCACCGTGCCGGCGATCTTCACGTGGATCATGGCGTGGTCGGCGCGCTGCATGCGCCGCTTCCAGCGCGGGCGCCAGGGCAGCGAGTGGTAGAGCGCGCTCGTCGCGAAGAGCGCGGCCTGGCTGGCGGCGCACAGGAGCAGGACGCCCTGGCCGGAGCTCGGCGGCTCGCCGAGGAGCCCGGCGGCGAAGAGCAGCCACCACGCGGCGCCGGCGCCGTGGAGGAGGCCGCGGACGGGGTTGTGGAAGGGCCCGACGGTCAGCCGAACGGCGTCGCTCATCCTCGCGGCGGCTCCTGGGGGGAGACCGTGGGACGCAGCATCGGCGTTCCCGGTTCCAGCGCGGTGACCGCGCGGGCAAGATCCGATGACGCCCGGCGGACCGGCGTGGTGCGCACGGCGAGCGAGCGCGGTTAGAGGATCGCCGTCTGGTGGCGGACGCCCCGGTTGCGAAAGGGCAGGGCGAGCAGCGCCCCCGCGGCGAAGCCGCCGACGTGGGCCCAGAACGCGACGCCTGCCTCGAGGTTCGAGAGCGAGCCGGAGACGAGCTGGATCACGAACCAGTAGCCCAGCATCATGAGCGCCGAGACCGGGATCACCCGCACGAAGACGCCGAGGACGAGCAGGACGTCGATGCGAGCGTACGGGTACATGACGGCGTACGCGCCCATGACGCCGCCGATCGCGCCCGACGCTCCGACCATGGGGATCGCGCTGGCCGGGTTCGCGAAGACCTGCGCCGCGGCGGCCGCGAGGCCGCACGCCACGTAGAAGAGCAGGAAGCGCGCGTGCCCGAGCGCGTCCTCGACGTTGTCGCCGAAGATGATCAGGAACCACATGTTGCCGATGATGTGCATCCAGCCGCCGTGCATGAACATCGACGTCAGCGGCGTGAGCCAGTTGGGCTGGCCCAGCTTGCAGGAGAGGCCGGCGCCGATCGGGACGCTCGTCCCGACGGGCGCCGTCCCGAGCAGCTCTCCCGGGATGAGGCCGAGCGTGCAGACCGAGGTCGCGAGCTGCCGCTCCTGACCGAGACCCTGGAGCGTCACCCAGGCGAGCGCGTTGAGGGCGACCAGCGCGTACGTGACGAGGGGGGTGTGGTGACTCGGGTTCTCGTCGCGCAGCGGGAACATGTCTCGCCAAGGTAGCGCGGCCCCCCCGGGCGCTGCGGCGAGCGTGCGACGCCGCGAGCGACGGCGGCGCTAACGTCCGGACGTGGGTCCGCTCGGCGTCGCCGATCTCGTCGCGCGCAGCGCCGCGGTTGCGCTCGCGACGCTCGTGCGGCGCGCGGCGCGCGGTCCGCTGCGACCGGGCTGGAGCGCGCGGACGGAGCTCGCGGCGGCGATCATGCGCCAC
>DATAGA010000113.1:0-2186 GCA_036257215.1 Myxococcota bacterium | reverse complement strand
CCGAATCGGTGGAGTATCGCTGCATCGCCGTCCGCGAAGAGCCGCCCTTCGTCGAGCTGCGCATGCGGCGGCCGGAGCGGCGCAACGCGCTCTCCGAGGAACACCTGCGCGAGCTGCTGCACGCCGTTCGCGCGGTCGGCGCGGGCAAGTCCCGCGGGCTCATCGTCGCGGCGGACGGGCCCGTCTTCTCCGCAGGCCACGACTTCCAGGACATGGCGCCGCGCGACGTTGCCGGCATGCGCTCGCTGCTCGGCCTCTGCGCCGAGTTGATGCAGGCGCTGCCGCGCCTCCCACAGGTCGTGATCGCCCAGGTCGAAGGCGACGCGATCGCCGCCGGCTGTCAGCTGGTCGCTTCGTGCGACCTCGCGGTGGCCGCGGAGACGGCGCGCTTCGCGGTGCCCGGCGGGCGCGGCGGCTGGTTCTGCACGACGCCCGGCGTCGCGCTCGGCCGCGCCATCGGCCGCAAGCACGCGCTCGAGATGCTGCTCACCGGCGAGCCGATCGACGCGGCAACTGCCGTCGCGTGGGGGCTCGTGAACCGCGTCGTCCCGGCGGACCGGGTCGCCGCCGAGACGCGCGAGCTGCTCGCCCGCGCGACGCGGGGCAGCGCCGCGTCCAAGGCCATCGGCAAGGACGCGTTCTACCGCCACATGGACGTCGACCTGGCCAACGCCTACGCCTACGCGTCCGAGGTGATGGCCGCCGCGTCGCAGACGCCGGACGCGAAGGAAGGCATGGCGGCGTTCATCGAGAAGCGTCGCGCCCGCTACCCCTGACGCTACCTTCGGGTCCGATGCGTCGGATCGGCTGGCTCGTAGCGACCGCGGCGCTGGCGCTGGCCGCGCCGGCGTGGGGCGAGTCGGCGCTGCTCCTCCCGCTCCCCGACGCGTTCGGCGCGATCGACGCCGGCACCTTCGACGGCGAGGGGCACCGCGTCGGCGCGGCGACGATGGAGGTGCGCCGGCGCGCCGACGGGCGCGTCGAGGTCCGCGCCGAGAGCGGCATCGAGGGCAGCGCCCACAGCGCCGTCGCCGCGCTGATGGAGCTCGCGCCCGGCGGGGGCGCGCTGCGCCTCCTCTCGCAGCGCTCCGAGAGCTTCGACACGAGCGGCGCGTCGCTCGGGGTGCTCACGATCGACCACGAGGCGCGCGTGGCGCGCTGCGGCGTGCCGGCCGGCTCCGACGACGAGCCGGTCGCGCTCGAGCTCCCGCCGCACGACCGGATCGTCAACGTGCCCTTGAACCTGCTCTTCCAGCGCCTCGTCCGCGGCGAGGCGAGCGAGGTCGCCTTCCAGGTGCTCCTGTGCCGGTTCGGCGCACGCATCCTCGACGCGCGCGCGCGAATCGCGACGCCGCGGGCGGAAGGGGGGCTCGTCGAGGTGCAGTACCGGCTCGACTTCGGCCCGCTGCTCTCGTCGGTGGCGCAGCCCTTCCTGCCGACGCTCTCGTTCTGGTTCGACCCCGACTCGCCCGGCGCGTGGGTCGCGCACCGCATGCCGCTCTTCTCGAAGGGGCCGACGGTGCTCGTCGTGCGCTCGGGCTTCTCGCCGGAGCGGCTCGCGCCGCACGTCGGAGCGGCGCCCGCGGGCTGGTAGCGTCATCGTCGCAGTCGAGTGTCGGCGTGGCGCGCGCGGCCCGAAATGCGAAGAGCCCCGCCGACCTCGCGGTCGACGGGGCTCCGAAAGAGATCCCACCGTCGTGCTACTCTCCCACCGGGAAACCCGGCAGTACCATCGCCGAAGTGGGGCTTAACTTCCGTGTTCGGAATGGGAACGGGTGTGGCCCCCACTCTATGGACGGTGGGAAAACCTGACTGGCTGACAAAGCGGCTCGCGCGCACGCGAGCGGCCTTTGCGCAACCGAAGAGCTTTCCGGGTCCGCGGCGGTGCCGCGCTTCGTGTTCTGGGCGGGTGTGGTCAAGCCTCACGGGCGATTAGTACCGGTCAGCTCCACGCATTGCTGCGCTTCCACCTCCGGCCTATCGACGTCCTCGTCTCGGACGGCCCTTCAGGGGACCGAAGTCCCAGGGAGATCTCATCTCGAGGCGGGCTTCCCACTTAGATGCTTTCAGCGGTTATCCCTTCCGGACTTGGCTACCCGGCGGTGCGGCTGGCGCCACAACCGGAACACCAGAGGTCCGTCCATCCCGGTCCTCTCGTACTAGGGACAGACCCTCTCAAATCTCCT
>DATAGA010000100.1:0-2302 GCA_036257215.1 Myxococcota bacterium | reverse complement strand
CGCCGGCTGGAAGAAGCGCTGGGACGCCGCCAAGGACGAGGAGCTCGCCCTCTTCGAGGCCGTGCACGAGCGCCTCGCGCGCACGGTGCCGCGCGGCGCCGGGGCGAGCCTCGTCCACAACGACCTCAAGCTCGACAACTGCCAGTTCGACCCGGCCGACCCCGATCGCGTGAAGTCGATCTTCGACTGGGACATGACGACGCTCGGCGACCCGCTCGTCGACCTCGGCACGTTGCTCGGGTACTGGTCGCAGGCCGACGACGGCGCGGACCGCAGCCCCACGAACGCGCTCACGAACCAACCCGGCTTCCCGACCCGGCGCGAGCTCGCCGAGCGCTACGCCGCGCGCCGCGACGTCCCGCTCGAGAGCATCACGTGGTACGAGGCGTTCGCGATCTGGAAGACCGCGGTCGTCCTGCAGCAGATCTACATCCGCTTCGTGCGCGGGCAGACCTCCGACGAGCGCTTCCGCCTGCTCGGCCCCCGCGTCCCGGTGCTGGTCCGGCTGGCGGCGGACCTGGTCGGGCTCTAGGCGGCTCTACGGGACGTTCGCTCCTTCGCAGCGCTTCAGGCGGAGTGCGACGTCTCGCTCGAACGCCGGGATCGCGACCGCGACGGGTCGGCCGCGCCGCGCGTTCACGCGCACGCGGTCGGTGGAGCGACCCGCCCAGGTGTCGTACCAGTCCCCGCACCAGCGTCCGGGCGCGAGCGCGTCGAAGCGCAGCGTGCCGTCCTCGATGCGCACCGCGTTCGGCGCGTTCCACTGGAACGCGTCGTCCTTGACCCACACGAGCGCGCGTCGTTTCCCGGTGAGGCCGTAGGCGGCGAGCGGCCGCGCCGCGCTCTCGGCCGCGCCTTCGAGCGCCGCGAACCGCTCGCGGTCGAAGCGCACGCCGTCGATCCAACGCGCCACCGCGCCGAACATCGGGTAGTAGCGGTCGGGCTCGACGTCGATCACGTTGTCCCACCACCAGGGCATCGCCGTCCCGAACCCGCCGGAGACGACGCCGGCGAAGAGCCCGTCGTGGACCCCGATGCCCTCCGGATCCGACGCCATCGTCTCGGCGGGCCCGCGCGCGTCGACGCCGAGCTCGGCGAAGAGCACCGGCACCGGCGCCACCTCGAGCCGGCCCGCGGTGAACCCCGACACGTCCTGCGCGAGGTTGGGCGCGAGCGTGGTCGTCCCGGTCACCGAGTAGAAGTGGAGCTGCGTCAGGTCGAGCCCGGCCTGGCGCCAGACGCGCGGGTCGAAGAGGAACACGGCGAAGCTCGTGGTGACGAGGTGGTCGTGCGGGTCCAGGGAGCGCAGGTGCTGCGCCATCTCGCGGTGCCACTCGAGGGTGTCGTCGCCGCCGTGGTAGCCGTCGACGAGATCGGCCTCGTTGAAGAGCTCCCAGGCGAGGAGCGCCGTCGAGTAGCCCCAGCGCGCCACGACGTAGCGCAGCCTCCGCTTGAAGAAGTTGCGCGCGGTCGCGTCGGTCAGGAACTCCTCGGGCGCGGCGAGCGGGCCGCCGTTCGCGGCGTTGTAGGGATTGGCCGCCCACTCGCTGTTGTGCTCGGTCGAGAACGCCCCGTGGTTCTGGAGCGAGAGCATCACCTGCATGCCGCGCGCCGCCGCCGCCTCGAGCACGTAGTCGAGCTGCCACGCGCGGTCCAGCCGCTGCGAGTAGTCCCCGAGCGGGCCGTCGCTCCACTCGATTCCCATCGCCCAGCTCGGCATCCACAGCCGGATGTAGGTCGCCCCCTGCGCCGCGAGCCGCTCGAGCCAGGCGTCGTACGCATGGGTGCCGCGCGCGTCGTACCAGGCGAGGTTCTCGCCGACGGCGAAGTACGAGCTGCCGTCGTCGAAGGCCAGATAGCGGGAGTCGCGCTCGCTTCGGCGCAGGAAGCCCGGCGCGCGCGACGGCCGCACCTCGAGGCGCCGCGCATCGGTGCGCGCGCGCCCGTCCGGGCTCGACGCCTCCCACCACCAGCGCCACGCGCCTGCCTCGGCCGGAGTGAATCGCACGCGGAAGTGCGGCGAGCCGGTCGGGGTCAGCACCTCGGCGAACCCTCTGCTGTCGCCCACCAGTGCGCGCTCGTGGGCCTGGTACCAGAACGCGTTCGCGCGGTGCTCGCGGCCGCGCGGGTCGACGAAGACGGCCCACACGTCGGCCTGGCCCGGGTCGAACGGATTCTCCGGCACCGGCGAGAGCACGACGCTCGCCTCGAAGCGTCTATAGCGGGCGACGGCGCGGGGCGCATCGCCCGGCGCGAGCGTCGGCGGTCCCGCGCCGCGAGCCACGGACGCGGCGTGCGCCGG
>DATAGA010000090.1:0-3281 GCA_036257215.1 Myxococcota bacterium | reverse complement strand
ACGTTCGTGCCGCAGCTGCTGCCGACGATCCGCGGCATCGCGACCTCGGTGTACCTGCGGCCGAACGCGCCGCTCACGACCGCCGACGCGCGCGCCGTGCTCGCCGATGCCTGGCGCGACGAGCCCTTCGTGCGCGTCCTGCCCGCGGGCGAGGCTCCGTCGCTGCAGAGCGTGCGCGGCAGCAACTTCTGCGACGTGGCGGCGTTCGTCGACGCGCGCCACGGAACGCTCGTCGCGCTCGCGACGCTCGACAACCTCGGGAAGGGCGCCGCGGGGCAGATGGTCCAGTGCCTCAACGCGATGCAGGGCTGGCCCGAGACGCTCGGCCTCCTCGAGGCCCCGCTCGCGCCGTAGCCCAGCGACGCGCACCGCACGCGCAGGTCGCACGTCGATTGCGAGCGCTGCGGGGCCGCGGTATACCTCGCAGAACCGCCACACAGGAAGTCGTCACCGCGTGACACGCTCGGTGCGCTGCCAGAGCGCCGGTGCGCGCAAACGCCGTTTGTGCGCCAGAGCGCACGAACCCCGGTCGTGCGCGAAGGCCCCGGTGCCCCTTTGGTGCGCGAAGGCGCGGCCGGGCCGATGAGCCGGTACTTCGCCACCGACCCGACCGACATCCGGCTCTCCGTGTCGGCGCTCGTGTGGCGAGGCGACCCGCCCCGGCGCGAGCTCCTGCTGATGCGCCGCAGCGACAACGGCCACTGGGGCCTGCCCGGCGGCTACGTCGAGGCGGGCGAGAGCGTGACGGACGCCGTCGCACGCGAGGTCTTCGAGGAGACCGGGGTCCGGATCGAGGTGGGGCGCCTCGTCGGCGTGTACTCGGACCCCGCCCGCCAGGTGATCGAGTACGGCCCCGCGCGGCGCGTCCACGCCGTGAACCTGTGCTTCGAGGCGCGGCCGGTGGGGCAGGGCCAGCCCACGACGCCGCACGAGACGCTCGAGCTCGGCTACTTCCACCCGGAGGCGCTGCCGAGCCCGTTCGTCCCGATCCACACCATCCGCATCGAGGACGCCGTGGGGGGCGGCGTCCTGCCTTCGGTGCGGTGAGCCCGGCCGGAGTCCAGGCATGAATGCGCGTCCGACCAAGTTCATCTTCGTGACGGGCGGCGTCCTGTCGGGGCTCGGAAAGGGCCTCTCGGCCGCCGCGATCGGTGCCCTGCTCGAAGCGCGCGGGCTGCGCGTCACGTTCCTGAAGCTCGACCCGTATCTCAACGTCGACCCGGGCACGATGAACCCGGTACAGCACGGCGAGGTCTACGTCACCGACGACGGCGCGGAGACGGACCTCGACCTCGGCCACTACGAGCGCTTCACGACGACGCGCACGAGCCAGCTCAACAACGTCACCGCCGGCCGCGTGTACGACACGGTGATCTCGAAGGAGCGCCGCGGCGACTACCTGGGCGGCACCGTGCAGGTGATCCCCCACGTGACCGACGAGATCAAGCAGCGGATCCGCCAGGCCGCCGAGGGGGTGGACCTCCTCATCACCGAGGTCGGCGGCACCGTGGGCGACATCGAGTCGCTGCCCTTCCTCGAGGCGATCCGGCAGCTGCGCGCCGACGTCGGGCGCGACAACTGCTGCTACGTGCACCTCGCGCTCGTGCCGTTCGTGGCCGTCGCCGGCGAGCTCAAGACCAAGCCGCTCCAGCACTCCGTGAAGGAGCTCCAGAGCGTCGGCATCGCGCCCGACCTCCTCTTGTGCCGGACCGACCGCTACCTCCCGCGCGCGGTGAAGAGCAAGATCGCGCTCTTCTGCAACGTGGACGAGGACGCCGTCGCCACCGCGAAGGACGTCGAGCACATCTACGAGGTCCCGCTCATGTTCCACGCCGAGGGCGTGGACGAGAAGATCTGCCGCGTGCTCGGCATCTGGACGGGCCGGCCGAACGTCGAGCCCTGGGAGCGGCTCGTCCACGCGGTGAAGCATCCGAAGCGCAGCGTCCGCATCGCCATGGTCGGGAAGTACGTCGACTTGACGGACGCCTACAAGAGCCTCAACGAGGCGCTCCACCACGGCGGGCTCGCGAACGAGGCCAAGGTGGAGATCGTCTACGTCGACTCCGAGAAGCTCGACGACGCGACGAGCGAGCTCGCGCACGTCGACGGCATCCTCGTGCCCCACGGCTTCGGCTCGCGCGGCGTCGAGGGCAAGATCCGCGCCGTGCGCTACGCGCGCGAGCGGCGCGTGCCGTACTTCGGGATCTGCTACGGCCTGCAGATGGCGGTCATCGAGTTCGCGCGCCACGTCGCCGGGCTCGAGCGGGCGAGCTCCGCCGAGGTGGATCCCGAGACGCCGCACCCGGTGATCGCGCTCCTGCCCGAGCAGCGCGGGGTCGAGGCGAAGGGCGCCACGATGCGGCTCGGGGCCTGGCCGTGCACGCTGCGGGAAGGGACGCGCGCCTTCGAGGCCTACGGGGCGCGCGAGATCTCGGAGCGCCACCGCCACCGCTACGAGTTCAACCCCGACTACCGCGATCGCCTCTCGCGCGCGGGCCTCGTGCTCTCGGGCACCTCGCCCGACGGGCGCCTCGTCGAGATGATCGAGCTCGCGGACCATCCGTGGTTCGTGGGCTGCCAGTTCCACCCCGAGTTCAAGTCCACTCCCTTCCGCCCGCATCCGCTGTTCGTCGCGTTCATCGGCGCGGCGGTCGCGCGCAGCGCGGCGACGCGGGACTGAGTCGAGGCGGCTCGCGAGGGCGCGCGCATGCGGGGGGCTGCGCTCGGGACACTGCTGCTCGCTGGGGCGGCCGCGGCCGCGGTCCACGCGCCGCGCACCGCCGCCGCGCACATGGGCCACGGCCCGGTGATCAAGGGCTCGGTGGTCTACCAGCGCCTGTGCGCGAGCTGCCACGGCGCGAAGGGATACGGCGACGGCCCGCGCGCGGCGGACTCGCTCGCGCGACCGGCGGACCTGACGCACCTGCCGCGTCGGAGCGGCGGCGGGCTCGACCGCGCCCGCGTCGCCGCCGCGCTCGAGGGCCCGGGTCGCCTCGACGTGCACGGCACGCGCGACGCCGCGGTCTGGGGTGAGCCCGGCCTCGGCCCGCCCGGCCCGGACGGCGCGCCGTCGGCGAAGCTGACCGACCTGCTCGACTACCTGGAGCACATCCAGAGCACGCGCTGACGCGAGCAGAGCCGCGCGCGCGGAGACTCGCGGCCGCTTCGAGGGGCGTCTCGTCGCCGAAGCCGCCGCTGCACGTTGCGCGCGCTTGCGCGGCGGCCCCGCCTCGCCTAACTCTTCGTCTTTCCGGGGCGTTAGCTCAGTTGGTTAGAGCGCC
>DATAGA010000054.1:0-12587 GCA_036257215.1 Myxococcota bacterium | reverse complement strand
CTACGGGCAGCCGATCTGGCCGTGGATGCCGACGTCCTCGTTCGGGTGCATGGTGTTCGACTCGCTGATCGCCGCCTGGTTCCTGGCCGGCGCGCCCTCGGTGATCCGACTCGGCGCGGCGCGGGGCGCGGCGCGCGCGTGAACGCACGCCGGGCGCGGCGGCTCAGCGCCCGCGCCGGCGCGACGCAGCTGCGAGCGCTGGCGGCCGGCGTCTCGCTCTCGGCGAGCGCGGCCTGCTACCACGCCGCACAGCTGGCCCTCCTCGTGCGGCCGCCGTCTGCGTCTCCCTCCACCCCCGCGCTCTACACGGAGCGGTGCAGCTCTTGCCACGGCGCGGCTGGGAGGGGCGACGGCGCGGTCGGCCGGCAGCTCGATCCGCGCCCCCGCGACTTCAGCGATGCGACCTGGCAGCGCGACACCTCCGACGACCGCATCCGCGTCGTGATTCGGCGCGGCGGGGCGGCGGTCGGCTTGAGTCCCAGCATGGCCGCACACCCCGAGCTGTCGGACGACGAGCTGGACGTGCTCCTGGCCTATATCCGGCACGTGGGACGGGAGACCGCCGAACGCGGAGGTTGAGGCCCCCGGCCGCCGCAGTCAGCGCCCGCCGGCGACGCGCGGGAGGAAGTGGACCTCGCTCTCCGGCTCGAGCGGCTCGAGCAGCGGGTCGGGGTGGATCTCGCCGTCGATCGCGACCGCGGTGTCGCGCGCGAGCGCCTCGCCCAGCCCGGGAAAGCGCCGCTCGAGCTCCGCGAGGAGCGCGCGCACGTCGCGCGCGTCGACGTCGAGTCGCTCCGCTCCTCCCGCTCGCCCGCGCAGCGCGCGCGGGATCACGACGCTGGCCACGGCGAGCCCGGGTCAGCGGGCGGCGCGGGCGAGGCCGGAGGTTCGCGTGAGGAGCGCCTCGAGGACGCGCGGCGGCGAGAAGGGCGCGTGGCGCAGGCGCAGTCCCGTCGCCGCGTGGATCGCGTTCGCGATGGCGGCGATCGGCGGCACGATCGGGACCTCGCCGACGCCGCGCACGCCGTGCGGGTGGCGCGGGTTCGGCACCTCCACGATCACCGTGTCGATCATCGGCACGTCGAGCGCGACCGGCATGCGGTAGTCGAGGAAGCCCGGGTTCGCGAGCTGGCCCTTGGCGTCGAACACGTACTCCTCGTTCAGCGCCCAGCCGATCCCCTGCACGACGCCGCCCTGCATCTGCCCTTCGACGTAGCTCGGGTGGATCGCCTTGCCGGCGTCCTGGATCGCCGTGTAGCGCACGACGTCGACCTTTCCGGTGTCGGGGTCGACGCTCACGTCGACGAGGTGGGTCGCGAACGCCGGTCCCACGCCACGCGCCGTGAGCGAGGCCTGTCCCACCAGCGGGCCGCCGGTGCGCAGGGCGTCGCGCGCGAGCTCCTCGAGCGCCAGGATGCGGCCGGTCCCACCGGCGGGCTGCGCGGCGCCCTCCTTCCAGACCACCTCGTCGACGGGGACGTCGAGCAGCTTCGCGGCGCGCTCGCGCAGCTGGCGCACGAGCGCGCGGGTCGCCTCGATGACCGCCATGCCCGTCGCGAAGGTGACGCGGCTTCCGCCCGTCATGTCGCTGTAGCCGGCAGTCTCGGTATCGGCGATCACCGGGCGGATGCGCGCCGGGTCGACGTCGAGCTCCTCCGCGCACATGAGCGCGAGCGAGGCGCGCGAGCCGCCGATGTCGGGCGTGCCCGCGACGAGCGAGAGCGTCCCGTCCTCGTTGAGGGCGACCGAAGCGCTCGAGCTCTGGCCCCCGTTGAACCAGAAGCCGCAGGCCACGCCGCGCCCCTCGTTCGCGCCGAGCGGCGCGCTCCAGTGCGGGTGGGCGCGCGCGGCCTCGAGCGTCTCGAGGAAGCCGATCTCGCGGTAGCGCGGCCCGTAGGCGGCCCGCGTGTCCTTCTTCGCCGCGTTTCGCAGCCGCAGCTCGAGCGGGTCGAGCCCGAGCTTCGCGGCGAGCTCGTCGAGCAGGCTCTCGGCGGCGAACGCCGCCATCGGCGCGCCCGGCGCGCGGTACGCGGTCGTCTTCGCCTTGTTCACGCACACGTCGAGCGCCTCGATCCGGAACGCCTCGACGTCGTAGGGCGCGAGCAGGCACATGGCGCCCGCCTCGACGGGCGAGCCCGGGAAGGCGCCCGCCTCGTACGCGAGCGAGGCGTCGACGGCGACGATGCGGCCGTCGCGGCGCGCGCCGACGCGGAGCCGGATGCGCGAGGCCGGCGCCGGACCGCTCGCGCGGAACACGTCCTCCCGGCTCATGACGAGCCGCACCGGCCGCCCGGCGCGCTGCGCGAGCGCCGCCGCGATGGGCTCGACGTAGACGGTCGTCTTCCCGCCGAAGCCGCCGCCGATCTCGCTCGGGATCACCTTCACGTGCCCGATCGGAAGGCCGAGCAGCTTCGCGACGTGGGCGCGCACCATGAACGGGCCCTGCGTGCAGCACCAGACCGTGAGATGCCCGTCCTGGGCCGGCTCTGCGACGGCCGCGTGCGGCTCGATGTAGCCCTGGTGGACCGTCTCGGTCCGGAACTCGCCCTCGACGACGGCGTCCGCGGCCGCGAAGCCCGCCTCGACGTCGCCGCGCTCGAGCAGCGTGCGCTTGGCGACGTTGGAGGGCCGCGTGGGTCGCGGCTCCACGCCGTGCGTGAAGAGGTGGTCGTGCAGGACGGGCGCGTCGGGATCGAGGCCGCGCTCGAGGTCGAGGACCGGCGGCAGCGGCTCGTACGCCACGGCGATGCGCCGGAGCGCCTGCTCGGCGGTGCGCGCGCTGGTCGCCGCGACTGCCGCCACCGCGTGGCCGACGTAGAGCACTTTGTCGCGGGCGAGCACGTTCTCGGCGAGGTCGCGGTAGTCGACCGGCGACTCGCCGCCCCCACCCGACTCGCGCCGCGGCAGCGGGAGGTCGGCGCCGACGACCACGGCCTTCACGCCGGGGAGCGCCCGCGCCGCGCTCGCGTCGATGCGCAGGATCCGCGCGTGGGCGTGCGGGCTGCGCAGCACGCGGCCGTGCAGCATCCCGGGCAGGCGGCGGTCCGCGCCGAACGCGGCGCGGCCGGTCACCTTGTCCGCGCCGTCGGGGCGCACGATCCGCTGGCCGACCCACTTGAAGGCGCGGGGCTCGCTCGGCTCGCTCATGCGCCCCCTCCTGCCTTCGCTCTCCGCAGCTCGACCGCCGCGTCGAGTACGGCCCGGACGATCTTGTCGTAGCCCGTGCAGCGGCACAGGTTGCCCGAGATCCCGTAGCGCACCTCGCTCTCCGAAGGGTCGGCGTTGCGCGCGAGCAGAGCGTCGGCCGCCACGAGGAAGCCCGGCGTGCAGATCCCGCACTGGAGGGCGGCGTGCTCCAGGAACTTGCGCTGCAGCACGCCGAGCGAGCGGTCGCCCCCGTTCTCCCGGGGCGCGAGGCCCTCGACCGTGCGCACCTCGCGTCCCTCGGCCTCGGCTGCGAGGACGAGGCACGAGCAGACGAGCGCGCCGTCGAGCAGCACGCTGCACGCGCCGCAGTCGCCGGTGCCGCAGCCCTCCTTCGTGCCGGTGAGCCCGAGCTCGTCGCGCAGCGCCTCCAGCAGGGTCTGCTCGGGGTCGCACAGGAACTCGACCGGGTCGCCGTTGACGCGCGCTTCGACGGCGAGCCGGCGCGCGCTCACGGGCGCGCCCCCGCGCGCGCGGCGGCCCGCTCCACGGCCCGCGTCACGAGCACGCCCGTCACGTGGCGCCGGAAGAAGGCGGTGCCGCGCTTGTCGTCGATCGGGCGCGCGGCGGCGCGCGCGGCGTCGGCCGCGCGGGCGAGCGAGGCGGGCTCGAGGCGCGTCCCGACGAGGGCTTCCGCCGCTGCCGGCGCGAGCAGCGCGCGCTCGGCGACGGCCCCGAGCGCGACGGCCGCGGCGGTGCAGCGGCCGTCGGGCGCGAGCGTCACGCGCGCGGCCGCGCCGACCACGGCGATGTCCATCTCGGCCCGGGGCGTGAAACGCAGGTACGCGTCCGCGGAGCGCGCGGCCGGCCTCGGTACGAACAGCGCCGTCGCGAGCTCGTCGGGCGCCAGCGCGTTCCGGCCGGGCGCGACACAGAAGTCCGACACGGGCACCTCGCGCACGCCGCGCGGTCCAGCGATCCGCACCCGAGCGCCGAGCACGAGGAGCGAGGGCACGGTGTCGGCGGCGGGGGAGGCGTTGCAGAGGTTTCCGACGACGGTCGCGCGCCCCTGGATCTGCATCGAGCCGATCAGCTCGGCCGCCTCGACCAGGCCGGGCCAGAGCGCTCGCACGTCCTCGCGGCCGCGCAGCGACGCGCACGGGACGGCGGCGCCGAGCGAGAGCCCGTCCGCGCCGACGTCGATGCGCGCGAGCTCGGGCACGCGCTTCACGTCGATGACCGCCGCGGGCCGCCGCAGCCCCCCGCGCATCTGAACGATCAGATCGGTGCCGCCGGCGAGGATCGCCGGGCGCTGCTCGGGCGCCACAGCGGCCTCGCGTGCGAGGAGGGCGAGCGCGGCGTCGAGCGTGGTCGGCGCCTCGTAGCGGAAGGCTTCCACGCGGCGATGATACCGCGCAGGGGCGCTGCGGTTGCCGGGTCGGGACGCGGCCGGTAGGTTCCGCGCTCCCGACGGGGAGGGGTTGGCGCGTGCCGACGGAGCACCAGCTCCTCGTCTTCTGGTGTCAGATCCTCGCGCTCGTCCTGGCGGCGCGGGTTCTGGGTGGCCTCGCGCGCGGGTTCGGGCAGCCGGCCGTGATCGGGGAGCTCGCCGCGGGCGTCCTGCTGGGGCCGAGTGTCCTCGGGAACTTCGCTCCCGGCGCGCACGCGTGGCTCTTTCCCGCCGACCCGGTGCAGCGGGGCCTCCTCTCCGGCCTCGCATGGGTCGGCGTCTTCATGCTCCTGATCCTCACGGGCATGGAGACGGACCTCGCGCTCGTGCGCCGGCTCGGGCGCGCCGCGGCGCGCGTCGCCGTCGGCAGTCTGCTCGTCCCGCTCGCGGCGGGCGTCGCGCTCGGGTTCTGGCTGCCCGCCAACTTCGTCGGCGAGTCCACCACGCGCGCGACGTTCGCGCTGCTCATGGGCGCGGCACTCGCGCTCTCGGCGCTCCCGGTGATCGCCAAGGTGCTCCAGGACCTCGACCTCATGCGTCGCAACGTGGCGCAGCTGATGATCAGCGTCGCGATGATCGACGACGTGGTGGGCTGGATCCTGCTCGGCGCCGCGTCGGGTCTCGCCGGATCGGGCAGCATCGACCCCGTGCGCCTCGCCACCACGATCGGCGGATTGGCGCTCTTCATCGCAGCCGCAATGACCGTGGGGCAGCGCGCGGTCGACGTGCTGTTCCGCTGGCTGCGCGAGCGGCGGGCCGAGCTCGCGACGCTGCTCACCGCGACGCTCGTCGTCGCCATCGCGAGCGGGGCCACCACGCACGCGCTCGGGCTCGAGGCGGTGTTCGGCGCGTTCATCGCGGGCATCGTGCTCGGCAACTCGCGCTTCCACGACGCCGAGACTGTTTCCCCGCTCGACGCCTTGACTCGGGCCTTCTTCGCGCCGCTCTTCTTCGCCACCGCGGGGCTGCGCACGGATCTGACGCTCCTGCGCGAGCCGGAGGTCGCGTTCTGGGCCGCCGTCGCGTTCGCCCTCGCGAGCTTGTCGAAGTTCGTGGGCGGCTTCCTCGGAGCGCGCGCCGCAGGCCTTCCGCGGCGGGAGGGGATGGCGCTCGCCGTGGGCCTCAACGCGCGCGGCGCGGTCGAGATCGTGCTCGCCACCGTCGGGCTCACGATCGGCGTCCTCAACGCGCGCTCCTACACAGTCGTCGTTCTGATCGCGCTCGCGACGTCGATGATCGCCCCGCCGCTCCTGCGCGCCCTTCTGCACGGCTGGAGCGGCTCGGAGGAGGAGCAGGCGCGCCTCGAGCGCGAGCGCGTCCTCGGCTCGAGCCTGCTGGTGCGCGCAGAGCGTTTGCTCCTCCCGACCCACGGGGGGCCGAACTCCGTGCTCGCCGCGCGCCTCGTCGACGCCGCGTGGCCCGAGGGCGTCGGCGCGAGCGTCCTCGCCGTGGGCGCCGACGTGCCCGAAGGCGACGTGGCCGAGGTGCGAGCCGCCTTCGCGCGGCGGCCCGTGAACTACGAGAAAGCCGGGGGCGAGCCGCTGCCGGCGATCCTCGCGCAGGCGCGGCTCGGCTACGGCGCGATCGCCGTCGGGGCGACCGACAGGCGCGCGGCCGGCGCGCTGGTCTCGCCGTTCGTCGACGAGCTTTTGGCCGCGAGCCCGCTGCCGGTCGTGATGGTGCGCCGCGACGCACGCCTCGACCCCGCGGCGCCGCTCTCGTTCCGGCGCGTGCTCGTCCCCGCAGCCGGGAAGCCCACCGGCCGCGCCGCGCAGGAGGTCGCGTTCCGCCTCGCGCGCCAGCTCGGCGCGCGCGCGCTCATCGCCCACGTCGTCACGCTGCCCTCGCCGCGCCGCGCGCTCTCCATCTTCCGGCGCGAGGACGACGAGCGGCACGCCGCCGCGGAGGAGGTCGCCGAGCAGGTCGTGCTGGAGGCGAGCGAGCTCGCCGCGCAGCTCGGCGTGCCGGCGGAGGCGGAGATCCGGCTCGACGCGTCGGCGCCCGAGGCGCTGCTCGCCCTCGCGCGCCAGCACGCCGTGGACCTGCTCGTCCTCGGCGCCAACATCCGCAGCTTCTCGGGGCGGCCGTTCCTCGGCCACGGCGTCGAGTACCTGCTCGAGAAGTGCGAGTGCACCGTCGTCGTCGTGACGCTCCCGCCCGGCTGGGGCGGCCCGGGACGCTGGTCTTGACGCAGCCGCGTGTCTCCGGGAAGCTCCGGCCCATGCGCAGCCCCGCTCACGGCGCTCGACGCTGGTGGCGCCCCGGCAAGCCGGGGCGGACGGGCTGCGACACCCGACGCTGATCCCGCGCGGATCGCGTCACGCACGCCGAGAGCCGCCTCCGTGAGGCGGCTCTCGCGTTTCGGGCTCCCGACTCCAGCGCGCCGCCTCCCGGGACGACCGGCGAGGAGGACGCCGTGGAGAACGAGATCGAGTACCGCACGAGCGGCGGCGTCGGCGTGCGCCGGCGCGTCGAGCCCCTCCCGTATCCGTACGACACGAGCCCGCTGGCCCGCGCGCTCGACGCGCGTCGCGGCCTCCTGCTCGCGTCGAGCTGCGAGGTGCCCGGGCGCTACGCGCGCTACGACGTCGGCTTCGTCGACCCGCCTCTGGTCGTCACCGGACGCGGGCGCGCGCTCGACGTCGAGGCCACCGGACCGCGCGGCGCGGCGCTCCTGCCCGCGGCCGCCGCGGCGCTGCGCGCCGCTCCCGCGCTCGAGCGCCTCGACGAGCGCGGGGGCCGCATCCGCGCCGTCGCGCGCGCGCCGGCCGGCGGCTTCACGGAAGAGGACCGCACCCGGCAGCCGTCGCTCTTCTCGCTGCTGCGCGCGCTGATCGCGCTCTTCGCGAGCGACGAGGACGACCGCCTCGGGCTCTACGGCGCGTTCGGCTACGACCTCGCGTTCCAGCTCGAGCCGCTGCCGCTTTCGCTCGCGCGCGAGCCGTCGGCCCGCGACCTCGTGCTCTACCTGCCCGACGAGATCGTGGTCGTCGACCACCGGCTCGAGCGCGCAGAGTGCCGCCGCTACGAGTTCGCCGCACTCGGGCGCGCCACCGACGGGGTCCCGCGCGGACCCGTCCCTGCCCGTTTCGAAGGAGCCCGCACGCCGGCGCGCGCCGACGACGGGCCGCCCGGGAGCTACGCGGCGATCGTGGAGCGCGCGATCGAGCGCTTCCGCGCGGGCGACCTCTTCGAGGTCGTGCCGAGCCAGACGTTCTACGAGCCCGCCGCGGCGCCGCCCTCCGAGCTCTTCGAGCGGCTGCGGCGGCGCAACCCCGCCCCCTACGGCTTCCTCGCGAACCTCGGGGCCGGCGAGTGGCTCGTCGGCGCCTCGCCCGAGATGTACGTGCGCGTCGCCGACCGCCGGGTCGAGACGTGCCCCATCGCGGGCACGGTCGCGCGCGGGGCGGACGCGCTCGAGGACGCCGCGCAGGTCGGGCGGCTGCTCGCCTCCGAGAAGGAGGAGTCCGAGCTCACGATGTGCACCGACGTCGACCGCAACGACAAGAGCCGCATCTGCGAAGCGGGCAGCGTGCGCGTCCTGGCCCGCCGCGCGATCGAGCTCTACTCGCGGCTGATCCACACCGTCGACCACGTCGAGGGGGTGCTCCGGCCCGGGTACGACGCGCTCGACGCGTTCCTCTCCCACGCGTGGGCGGTGACGGTGACCGGCGCGCCGAAGCGCGCGGCCATGGAGTTCCTCGAGGCGCACGAGCGCACCCCGCGCCGCTTCTACGGCGGGGCGCTCGGCGTGCTCGGGTTCGACGGGAGCGCGAACACCGGTCTCGTGCTGCGCACGATCCGCGTGGCCGACGGCGTGGCCGAGGTGCGCGTCGGCGCGACGCTGCTCTACGGCTCCGACCCGGCGGCCGAGGAGCGCGAGACGCGGCTCAAGGCGGCGGCGTTGCTCGACGCGCTCGGCCGCGCCGACGAGCCGGCGGCGTCACCCGCCGCCGAGAGCGCGGGCGAGGCGCGCGACGCGCGACCGGCGCGCGCGGGCGACGCGCGGCCGGGACCGCGCGTCCTCCTCGTCGACTGCCAGGACTCGTTCGTCCACACGCTCGCGGGCTACTTCCGCGCGGCGGGCGCCAAGGTCAAGACGCTGCGCGCGGGCTTTCCGCTCGACGAGCTGCGCCGCCAGGAGCCGGACCTGGTGCTGCTCTCGCCGGGACCCGGCCGCCCGGCGCAGTTCGGCCTCTCGCGCGTGCTGGACGCCGCCGCGGCGCGCGGGCTCCCGATCTTCGGCGTCTGCCTCGGCCTCCAGGCGATCGCCGAGCACTACGGCGGCGAGCTGGCGCTCCTCCCCGAGCCGCGCCACGGCAAGCGCTCGCGCGTGCGCGTGCTCGGCGGGCGGCTGTTCGAGGGGCTGCCGCGCGAGTTCGAGGCGGGGCGCTACCACTCGCTCGTCGCGCGCCCCGAGACGCTGCCGCCCGAGCTGCGCGTGACCGCAGTCGCAGAGGACGGCGCCGTGATGGCGCTCGAGCACGTCGAGCGGCCGGTCTTCGGCGTGCAGTTCCACCCCGAGTCGATCCTCACGCTCGGCGGCGGCGTAGGCCGCGCCCTCGTCGAGCGCGTGGTCGCGCTCACCCCCGTGCGCACGCGCGAGCGCCGCGCCCGCCGCTTCGCGTGACGCTCAGGCGTCGGGCTGGTAGAGGCGGTCGCACTTGGCCGCGAACACGAAGTCGCTCTCGGTGAGGCCGTCGATCTTGTGGGTCCAGATGGTGACCCGGACGCGGCCCCACGCGAGGAAGAGGTCGGGGTGGTGGCGCTCCTCCTCGGCCATCGCGCCCACGCGGTTCACGAACGCGAGCGCCTCGGCGAAGTCGTGGAAGCGGTACTCGCGCTCGAGGTGGTGCTCGCCGACGACGTTCCAGTCCGGGCCGACCTGCGCGTGCAGGCCCTGGAGCTCGGCGCCGCGCAGCGGCGGCACGCCGCCCTTGCACGGGACGCAGCGCTTCGAGGCGAGGTCGCTCACGACTGCACGCCCACGCGCTCGGCGGCTTCGCGCACGATCTTCGACACCGGCCCGGTGCTCGTCACCCAGAGCTGGTGCACGGCCCGGGTGGCGGCGACGTGGAGCAGCCGCCGGGAGGCGTCGTCGCTCCCGTAGTGCGAGTCGCCCACCTCGGCGAGGATCACGTAGTCGAACTCGAGGCCCTTCACCTGCTGGACCTCGGTGACCTCGATGCCCGGCGAGAAGCGGAACTGCTGGTCCTGCACGCGGTGCACGCGCGGGACGCCGCTCTGCACGAGGCCGGCGGCGTAGAGCTCGCTCGCCGCCGACGACGGGGTCAGCACCGCGACCGACGCCAGCGGTTCCTCGCGTGCGAGCCGGGTCAGCGCGTCGGCCAGGAACGCGACGCCCGCGCCCGCGTCGGTGAACTCGAACAGCTCGACCGGCGGGCCGGAACGCGTCGTCACGACGGGCGTGTCGTCGCGCGCGTCGCCGAGGACCGCCAGCGCGAACTCGGTGATCTCGCGCGAGGAGCGGTAGCTCACCTGCAGCGTGTCGACCTCGCTGCCCTCGATCCCGAGGTCGCGGAAGAAGCCGCTCCACGACGAGAACGCGGCGGTGGGAGCGATCTGCTGCTGCGCGTCGCCGGCCAGCGTGAGGCTGCGGCGCTCGTCGAGGCAGTCCAGCAGCACGCGCACCTCGAGCGGCGCGAAGTCCTGCACCTCGTCGATGGCGACGTGGCGGTAGACGAGCGGGCGACCGTTCGGCGCCGACAGCGGGCCGACGCGCAGCTGCCAGGCGCGCAAGAGCAGCGCGTCGTCCTCGGCGTCGAGCTCGGCGTCCACCTCGCGGTCGCCCTCGAGCCAGGCGACGAGCTCCTCGCCGCGTCGCCGGCACCAGCTCGTCGCGGCCTCGAGCTCGCGCGGGGTCGGGGCGCCCTCGGGCCGCTCGGTGAAGGCCTCTTCGAGCAGGGCGCGGTTCGCGAGCGTGCTCATCCAGTCGTCGAGGACGCGCGCGGCGCTCGCAGGCCCCGGGTGGCGCGCGACGTGGCGCTCGAGCGCGCCGAGCAAGACCGGGTGCAGCTTCAGCCGCTGCACCGGCGCCGGCGTGTCCTCGCGCTGGCCCCGCGGGAGCTGCGGCAGCAGGCGCTGTCGGATCTCCGCCGCCCACTCGCGGAAGCTGCGCACCTGCACGCGCTCGACGCCGAGCGCGGGGAGCACGTGGGAGACGTAGTCGCGCAGCGCCGGGGAGAAGACGAGGAAGAGCGTCGCGTCGGAGTCGATCTGGGGGTCGTCGTACGCGAGGTAGGCGATCCGGTGCAACGCCACGGTCGTCTTGCCGGAGCCGGCCGTCCCGCGGATCGCGAGGAAGCCCGAGGACGGGCGCGCGATGAGGTCGAACTGCGCCGGGTCGAGAAGGCCCGCGATGTCGGGCAGCCGCTTGTCCGCGCGGCGCGGGGCGCCCGTGGGATCGCTGCCGAGCCGTCGCTGACCGCCCTCGCCCGGGGCGTGCACGCGCAGCGCCGCGCCCTCGCCGCCGGCGAGCCGCGGCGCCTCGCGCGAGATCTGCGTGAAGCCGCCCGCTCCGTTGGAGACGAAGCTCCCCTCCGGTGCGTCGATCCGCGCGAGCGCGCCGCCCTGGATCGCGACGGTGCGCCGCGCCGCGACCTCGCCGACGACGGTGCGGCCGCTGATCTCCTCCTCGTACTCCTCGCCCTGCTGGTAGCGGTAGTAGAGCCGCGCGATCGGCGCGTGCCGCCAGTCGACGATGCGGACGCCTTCCTGCAGGAACGTCGCCTTGCCGAGGCAGAGGTCCCGCTCGCTCGCCCCCTCGCGCAGGCGCAGGTGGGCGAAGTACGGCGAGCTCGGGTCCACGCGCGGCGTCGCGCGCGACTCGTCGAGCTGGCGGCGCAAGGCGGTGAGCACGTTCCAGCGCTGCGAGAGCGCGGCGCGCTCGAAGTCGTCGATGCGCCCGCGCAGGAGCTGCTCGCGCACGTGCTCGAGCTCCTCGACGATGGCCGCGTCCGACGGCGGGCCGCGATGGATGGCGCGCCCTAGCCCCTCCCGGACGCTCGCGAGGAGCGCGAGCTCGTCGGCGACGATCAGGTCCGGCGGCCCCCCACGTGCCACGCTGCTTGCGCCTCTCACCGCGTTCTGCCCGGCGCCCGCGGGGACTCCCGGGACGGGCGGATCTTCGCTTGTATAGGAAATCGGCCCGGAATCCAAGCGGGAAGTCGCGCATGCGGGGCCGACGACGAAAGCCGATGGCCGCGCGCGGGGTTGCCCACGCGCGGGCGGCCGGCCGGGGAACGTCACGCGATCGCCATGGGGGCCGCGCCAGCCGACGCGTAGGATCTGCGCGTGCCGTTCCGCTTCCGGGTCTTCGGCATCGTGCGAGAGGCGGAGTCGGGCCGGCCGCTCCCCGGCCTCTTCGTGCACGCGTTCGACAAGGACGTCGTCCTCGACGACGAGCTCGGTACCGCGATCACCGGCCCCGACGGTCGCTTCGAGATCGCGTTCACGGCCCTCGCGTTCCGCGACGTCGTCGAGGAGCGGCCCGATCTCTATTTCCGCGTGTACACGGAGCGCGGCGGGAGGCAGCTGCACTCGACGCTGGACGACGTGATATGGAACGCGAAGGGCGACGAGGACGTCGCGATCGCCATTCCGCGCGCAGCGATCGGGGACCGCTGAAGAGCCGACTCGGCCTCAGCGCACGAGTGCGCGCTCGCGCAGCACGGCGCGCAGCCGCTCCACCCGCGCCCGGTTGACGCCGAAGTCCGAGCGCCCGACCCGCGACGCGGAGCGGACTGCGACGCTGCGCGCCTCGCTCCGCAGCTCGAGCTCGAGGTCGTCGACGAACCGGAAGATCCGGCTGCGGGACTCGGCGCGGAGATAACCGGGCGCCTCGTCGACGATGCGCGTGCGCGGCAGCCCGCCGACCGCCTCGCGCACGCCGGCCCAGGCGACGGCGGGCTCGACGCGGGGATCGAGCTCGAACGCGGCGACGGCGTGGCGCGCGTCGGACGCATCGCTCGAC
>DATAGA010000039.1:0-4149 GCA_036257215.1 Myxococcota bacterium | reverse complement strand
CGGCGCGCCCCCCCGTCGGCGGCATCGACTCCGACCAGCACCTCTTCGAGTACCGCGGGCTCTGGGAGGAGCACATCGCGCCCGGGCTGCGCAACGAGGCGATCCGCTTCGTCGATGACGCGCAGGGCCACGTGCGCGTCGTCTGGCGCGACACGGTCCTCGCCGTGGCCGACGTGCAGACGCCCGGCGAGACCGACGCCATCGGCGCGCGCCGCGAGCGCGAGCGGCGGGGCCTGCCGCCACTCGCCCGCTACGACGAGGTCCTCCCGCGCGACTACTGGGACCCCGCCGCCCGCGTGGAGCGGCTCGCTTCGCTCGGCGTCGACGAGGCGATCCTCTTCCCCAACTACGGGCTCGCCTGGGAGCGCGTGCTGCAAGTCGATCTGCGCGCGCTCACCGCGAACATGGAGGCGTGGAACCGCTGGTGCGCGACCGTCGTCTCCGAGGGGCGCGGCCGCCTGCATCCCGTCGCCCACCTGACCCTGCGCGACCTCGGCTGGCTCGAGCGCCAGCTGCCGGCGCTGGCGGCCGCGGGCGTGCGGGCGGCGATGATCGCCCCGGCCCTCGTCGACGGCCGTCCGCTCTCCCACCCCGACCTCGACCGCGCCTGGGAGGCGTTCGTCCATCACGGCGTCTCGCCGTGCTTCCACGTCGCCGATCAGCCGAAGGTGATCGACGAGGCCTGGTACACCGATCGCGCCGAGCTCGGCGTCGCCGCGCTCGACGCCGTCTTGATCCACGTGCCGGTCTCCGTGGCCTGCACCGATCTCATCCTGAACGGCGTGCTCGAGCGCCATCCCGAGCTGCGCATCGGGATCGTGGAGCTGTCGGCGGTGTGGGTCCCGCTCTACCTCATGATGCTCGACGGCGGCAGCCGCTTCGTGCAGCGGCTCGGCGGCCGCGCCGAGACGCTCCCGCTCGCCCCGAGCGAGTACTTCCGGCGGCAGGTGCGCGTCTCCTCGTTCGCGTACGAGCTGCCCGCCCGCATCCAGCACCAGCTCGCGGGCGCCGACCTGCTCATGTGCTGCAGCGACTACCCCCACTCGGAAGGGACGGCGCGGCCGGTTGCGGACTACGCGGCGGCGGGTCGGCACGGGGTGCGCCCGGCGGACGCGCCCGGCCTCTTCCGCGACAACGCCGCCTTCCTGCTGCGGAGGACCTCGTGAAGAATCTCCCGCGCTTCAACCACGTCGCGCTCACCGTTCCCGCGGAGCTGCTCGACGCCGAAGGGCGAGACGCGCTGCTGCGCTTCTACGAGCGCGTCTTCGGCTGGACCGAGATGCCCACCATGACGCGCGACCGCGAGCTGCTCGTGCTGCGGGCGTGGAGCAACGAGCAGTTCGTCTACCTGCACGCGAGCCCCGAGCCCATGCGGACGGGGAAGAGCGAGCACTTCGGCCTCTCGGTGTCCGAGGTCGCGGACCTCGACGCGATGTACGAGCGGGCCGAGAAGTGCCGCGCGGACGACGCCGACGTCGAGGTGAGCCCGCGCGAGATGCAGGACTTCCGCGTCGTGAAGCTGCACAGCTTCTACGTGCGCTATCGGCTGCCCCTCATGATCGAGGTGCAGTGTTTCGAGTGGGCGCCGGGCTTCGACGCGCAGCGCACGGCCTAGGAAGGCCGGGCTAGAGCTCGAGGGCGGCCAGGCGTTCCGCTACGAGCCGCTCGATCACGGCCGCCGACGGGGCGTCCAGCCCCTGGAAGACGACGGCGTTGCCGGGCGGAAGATCGGGCCGCCGCTCCTCGCCCGGCCGGTTCGCCATGACGACGCGCGCCCGTGCGCGCGGGTGGAACGTGCCGACGGGCACCTCGATCTCGAGGCGGCGGCCGGGGCGGAGCGGCCGGTCGGTGAGGATGAAGGCGCCCTGCGACGAGAGCGTGTACATGCGCGCGGGCCGCGCGCGCAGGTGGCGGCGCACGACGATCTCGCGGTCCACCGGCGCGCGGCGCGACCTCCGCGGGGCGTCGCACGGCGCGAGCGCCCGGTTGAGCTGGAACTGGAGCACGGCGTCGTCGAGCGGCTCGAAGAGCGCGAGCTCGACGCCCGCCGTCCGCAGGCGCCGGCGGCCGGACACCTCGGGCGGCTTGCCCCAGGCGAGGAGCGTGAGCGTCCGGCTCGTCGCGAGGGACTGGAGCGTGCGGATCGCGCCCACGAGGTCGATCCAGTCGCTCCCCGCGATCGCCGTGGGGAGGATCGCGGCGCGGTGGTCGCCGCCGCGGTCCACGACGAGCGCGCAGGCGCCCGTTGCGGCTTCCACCTCTGCGACGGGGTAGCCGTGCGCTTCGAGGCGCGTCGCGAGGGGACCGAGATTCGCGCCGAAGAATCGGCGAGGGCCCGGGACCGCCATGCAGTGATTGCATCGTCGGCCCGGGGACGCGGGCTCGTGACCCGGCTCACGTCCCTGGGCGCCCCCCGCGACAGCTAGACGGCGGCGCCGCGCGCACTCGCCCGGGGCCGTCCTACGCCTCGGCGAGGCCCCGCCGCTTGCGGATCCCGCGCTCGACCGTCTCGAAGAAGAGGCTGTCGACGAGGATCCCGATCAACAGCACGACGAGCATCAGGGCGAGCAGCGCGGGCGCGTCGGAGAGCTCGCGCGCGAACTGGAGCTGGCTCCCGAGCGCGGGCCGCGTCTCGATGATGACGAGCAACTCGCCTGCCATGAGCGAGCGCCACGAGAACGCCCAGCCCTGCTTCAGGCCGGCGACGTAGCCTGGCAGCGCGGCCGGGAGCACGACGTGGCGCAGCGCGGCCAGCCCCCGCGCGCCGAGCACGCGGCCGGCGCGCAGGAGGAGCGGCGGGATGTGGTCGATGCCGCTGATCAGCCCGTTTGCGATCGAGGGCGAGGCGCCGATGATGACGACGAAGAGGATGGCGCCCTCGGAGAGCTTGAAGAGCAGGATCGCGAAGGGGAACCACGCGATCGAGGGCATGCTCTGCAGCCCCGTGATGAACGAGCCGAACGCGCGCCGCAGCACGTGGCTGCGCGAGACCGCGACGCCGAGCAGCGTCCCGATCGCGATCGCCATCGCGAAGCCGGTGCCGGCGCGGCGCAGCGTCGTGGCGACCGCGGACCAGAACCGCTCGGTCTGCACGAGCTGGCCGAGCTCCGCGAAGACGCGCAGCGGGCCCGGCAGCACGTACTCGGGGCGCCAGCCCGTCCACACGACCAGCTGCCACGCCGCGAGCACGATGCCGATCGCGGCGAGGCGCGGCCACGCGGCGGACCAGAAGCGCGGCCAGAACGGCTCGGGTTCGATGAACGGAACGTCGAGCGCGTCGAGCCCCTCGAGGTCCCGCTCGAGCGCGTCGCCTCCGGCGCTGCGCCCGGGCTCAGCGGCCATGCCGGCGCACCTCTTCCTTGAGCGCCGCCGTGATCTTCGCCGCGCACTCGGTCACGGCGACGGAGTCGGCGCGGCGCGGCCGCGGGATCTCGATGGGGAACTCGGCCACCACGCGTCCGGGTCGGCTCGAGAGCAGCACGACGCGGTCGCCGAGGCGCACCGCCTCGCGCACGTTGTGCGTCACGAACAGGACGGTGAGCGCGGTGCGCGACCAGATCGCCTCGAGCTCGTCGTGGAGCACGTCGCGCGTCATCGCGTCGAGCGCGCCGAACGGCTCGTCCATCAGCAGCACGTCCGCCTCCTGCGCGAGCGCGCGCGCGATCGCGACGCGCTGGCGCATCCCGCCCGAGAGCTGGTGCGGGCGGCGGTCGGCGAAGGCGTCGAGGTGGACGAGCCGCAGCAGCTCGAGCGCCTTCCCTTGCCGCTCGCGGGTGGAGACCCCGCGGAAGCGCATCCCCATCTCGACGTTCTTCGCGACCGTGAGCCACGGGAAGAGCGCGGGCTCCTGGAACATGAGCCCGACGCGCCGCCCGCCGACGTCGATCGACCCGGAGGTCACGTGGTAGAGACCGACCACGAGGTTGAGCAGCGTGCTCTTGCCGCAGCCCGACGCGCCCAGGAGGCAGACGAACTCGCGCTCCCGCACGGAGAGCGAGACCTGGTCGAGCGCCTGGATGGAGCTGTGACCGTCGTGGTAGGTCTGCGAGACGTTGTCGATGTGGATCGCGACGGGCGCGGCCGCGGAGGCGCGCGGCGCGTGCTGGCCGGCGTCGTGCAGCACCTCGCTCACGAGCCGCCCTCGCCCTG
>DATAGA010000641.1:0-4294 GCA_036257215.1 Myxococcota bacterium | reverse complement strand
GCCGACTCGGCCATCACGAGGTGGGCGCCCACCTGGAAGGTGACGAGCCGCGCGTTCGGGATCTCGTCGGCGAGCTCGCGGTGCAGCTTCGGCGGCGTCAGCTGGTCGTGGCGCCCGCACAGCACGAGCGTCGGCTGGCGGATCCCGCGCAGCCGGTCCGCGGTGTCGTGGGCGAGGCACGCCTCGCACTGGCGCACGAAGAGGTCGGTCGAGATCGGGAGCGCGCGCCCGGGGAAGCTGCGCGACATCGCTTCCACGAGGTCCGCCTGCTCGAGCGTCTCGTCCTGGAGCGTCCAGAGCAGCCGCTCGCGCACGAACACGTCGGCCGGCGTCGCCGCGCGTGCCATCTCGCGCCACTTCTCGAGCAGGAGCCGCCGCTTCGCGTCGGGGCGCGCGTAGCAGCCGACGAGGACGAGCTTCGCGGCGCGCAGCGGGTGCCGCAGCGCGAACTCCTGCGCGACCATCCCGCCGAGGAAGACGCCGAGCACGTGCGCGCGGCCGGCGCCGAGCGCGTCGAGCAGACCCGCCAGGTCGTCCGCGAGGTCCGCCGTCGTGAAGGGGCCGCCGGGGTCCTCGCTCTGGCCGACGCCGCGGTGGTCGTAGATCAACGTGCGGTGGTGCTGCGCGAACTCGGGGACCTGGAGGGCGTTCCAGCCGCTGCACGAGCCCGCCATGCCCATGACGAGGACGAGCGGCGGTCCGGGACCCTCGCCGTGGCTCTCGTAGTAGAGCTTGCGGCCGCGCACCGACGCGAGGGGCATGCCGCGAGGGTAGCCCCGCGCCGCGCGTCGGACCCGTCAGCGCCCGAGCTTCTTCAGGTCGGTGAGGACGCCCTTGGCGGTGGCCTTGAGCGTCTCGAACACGCCCTTGCCCACCGTCGCGCAGGCCTCGAAGTCGGGGACGCCCGAGGGATTCAGCAGCCGCCGCATCTCCTCGAGCGGCGCCGCGTTCGGGAGGTCGCGCTTGTTGTACTGGATCACGAACGGGATCTTGTCGAGCTCGTAGCCCTGCTCGCGCAGGTTGATCTTCAGGTTGTCGAGGCTCTCGAGGTTCGCCTCGGTGCGCTCGATCTGGCTGTCCGCGACGAACACGACGCCGTCCACTCCCTTCAGGATGAGCTTCCGGCTCGCGTCGTAGAACACCTGGCCGGGCACGGTGTACAGGTGGAAGCGCGTCTTGAAGCCGCGGATCTGGCCGAGCGCGAGGGGGAGGAAGTCGAAGAAGAGCGTGCGCTCGGTCTCCGTCGCGAGCGAGATCATCTTCCCCTTCAGCTCGGGGTTGGTCTTGCTGTAGATGTACTGCAGGTTCGTCGTCTTGCCGCACAGGCCGGGGCCGTAGTAGACGAGCTTGCAGTTGATCTCGCGCGACGAGTAGTTGATGAAGGACATGGCCCCGCGTCAGTCCGAGAAGAGATTGTCGATGTCGTCGTCGGTGATCTCGGCGAAGGGGCTCTGCTGCGCGCCCGCGCCCGGGTTGTCGACCTTCTTCTGGAGGTCTTCGAAGACCCGCGCGAGCTCGGTGCCCGCCTTCTTCACGCGGAGCCGGACGAGGCCGAGCGAGCTGCGGTCGTCGAACACGACGACCAGGATGATCCGCTTCGCGACCAGCGTGATGTGCAGATTGTCCCGCTGGCCCTGGTGGAAGTGGACCGGGAAGTCCTCTTCGCCGATGATCTTCGCCAGCCCACCCGTCGCCGCGATGCTGCCGGCCGTGAGCGACGCCAGGCTCGTGGTGTCGATGCCGCGCACCTCGCCGGCCTCGGCGATCAGCTGTCCGTTCTTGTCGACCACGAAGATGCCCTTCGCGTTCGCGTCGCGGACGAGGCGCTGGATCACGGCGAGGATCTTCCGGTAGTCCTCGTCGTACATCACGAGCTGGGTGTCGAACATCGGCAATTGCCTCTGTAACCGACCGGGAAAAAACGCCTCTCGGGACGATCCCATCCTACTCGCGGCGGCCCCGCCCGCCAAGCGCCAACTCCCCGGCCTCCGCTGGAATCGGCGCCCTACGCCCCGCGCTTGAGCCCGGGCGTCGCGGCGTCGGCCGGAGCCTCGCTCATCTCGCGCCGGTGGAGTAGGGAGCGGCCGATCGTGACCTGGTCGGCGTACTCGAGGTCCCCGCCGAGGGGCATGCCGGACGCGATGCGCGTGACGCGAACCCCCGTTCCGCGCAGCCGCTCCGCTGCGTAATGCGCCGTGGCGTCGCCCTCGACGTTGGGGTTCGTCGCGAGGATGACTTCGCGGACGCCGCGCGCCTCGACCCGCCGCACGAGCTCGGCGATGCGCAGCTGGTCCGGCCCGATCCCGTCGATCGGCGAGAGGGCGCCGCCGAGCACGTGGTAGCGGCCCGAGAACCCGCCGCTGCGCTCGATCGCCGCGCGGTCGGCGGGCTCCTCGACCACGCAGACCAGCGTCGCGTCACGGCGCGGGTCGCGGCACAGCTCGCAAGGGGAGGTGCCCGTCAGGTCGAAGCACTCCTCGCAGAGGACGATCTCCTTCTTCAGGCGCGCGATCGCGCCCGCGAGCTCCTCGGCCAAGGCGTCGGGTGCCGAGAGCAGGAAGAACGCGAGCCGCGTGGCCGACTTCTCGCCGATGCCGGGCAGCCGGCGCAGGCTCGCGATCAGCCGCTCGACGGGCGGGGACGACGGCACGTCAGCGCGCGCGGGCCCCGCTCACGACGGGCCCCCGAGCGGGCGGATCTCGACGATCTCGGCGTCGAGGATCTCGAGCGCGGCGTTGAGCGCGGGGTGGTTGAGCGCCTCGCGACGGCGCGCCGTATTCACCTCCTGGGAGACCTGTCGGCCGCGCACCGCCTCGTCCGCGCCGCTGTCCGACTCGATCTCGAGCTCGAGCCGCACCGGGCGGTCGAAGAAGCGCTCGCAGACCGCGGCGAGCTCGGCCCGACGCTCGAACAGGCGCCGGGCGCCGATCCCGCCGTGCACCACGACGCGCAGGCGCTCGCCGTCCCAGAGCGCGACGCGTCCGCCTTCGAGCGCGGCGAAGAGGCCGCGGTTCTCGCGCTGCGCGAAGACGCGCAGGCGGTCGAAGACCGACTCGAGAGGCGGCTCGGCGGCCGACGCCGCGGACGCGGGCGCAGCCGGGGCGGGGACGGGATCGACGTCGGCGTCCGGGTCCCCCGTCTCGAGCTCGACCGCGCCCTCCGGAGCATCGACGGCGCTCTCGGGAGCGACCCCCGCGCTCTCGGGAGCGACGCCGGCGGCCTGGCTCGGCGCGGCCTCGGGCTCCGCGGGCGCGGTGCGGCGAGCCGGGCCCGCGCCGCGGCCGCGCGCACGCCCGCCGTCCGAGGGCGACTCCTCGGCGCCTCCGCCGGCGCCGGGCCCCGCGCCCCCGCCGCTCGCGAGCCGGCGCTCGAGCGCGTCGAGGCGCGCGAGCAGCTCGCCGACGTCGTCGCCCGCCGGCAGCGTCGCGAGTCGCACGAGCGCCATCTCGAGCACGGCGAAGGGCTCGGGCGCCCAGGCCAGGTCCTCCTGCTCGCGCACGAGCGCCCGGAACATCCGCCGCAGCCGCGCCGGCTCGGCGCTCTCGGCGAGCGCGCGCAGCTCCGCGAGCTCGGCGTCCGACGCCTCCACGAGGCCGGGATGATCCGGCGCGAGGCGCAGCACGACGAGGTCGCGCAGCCGCTGCACGAGCGTCGCGCCGAGCCGCTTCGCGTCGATGCCGGCCTCGCCCGCGCGCGCGCACGCGGCGAGCGCGCCGGCCGGATCGCGCTCGAGGCACGCGCGCAGGATGCCGTTCACCAGCTGCGGGTCGATCAGGTCGAGGATCGCCGCGACCTCGGCGTCGCCGACCTCCGCGCCCCCGACGGCGACGACCTGGTCGAGCAGCGTGAGCGCGTCGCGCAGCGAGCCCTCCCCCGCGCGCGCGAGACGCAGGAGGCTCGTCTCCGAGAGCCGCAGCCCCTCCGCCGCCGCGACGTCGCGCAGCCGCGCCACGACCTCCGCGGCGGCGAGCCGGCGCAGGTCGTAGCGCTGGCAGCGCGAGACGACGGTGAACGGGATCTTCTCGGGGTTGGTCGTCGCGAACACGAAGAGGCTCCGCGGCGGCGGCTCCTCGAGCGTCTTCAGCAGCGCGTTGAAGGCCGCCGCCGAGAGCATGTGCACCTCGTCGACGACGAAGATCCGCCACTTGCCCGGCGTCGGCGCGTAGCGCACGGCCTCGACGATCTCGCGCACGTCGTCGACGCTCGTGCGGCTCGCCGCGTCGATCTCTTGCACGTCCGTCGAAGTTCCGGCCGCGATCTCGCGGCAGAAGCTGCACGTGCCGCACGGCTCGGG
>DATAGA010000622.1:0-3312 GCA_036257215.1 Myxococcota bacterium | reverse complement strand
GGCGCTGAAGCGGTCCGCGTCGGAGAAGATCATCGGAGAAGAGAAGAGGCAGTTAGGCGACGGGCGCGCTCCGCGCGGCACCAGTGGAAGCGTCCTGCGCCGCGCGTAGGGCGGGCCGGCCACACGGCCGACCGCGCGGCTCGAGGAGGTCGGAAGCGGTGCGCTAGTTCAGCTCGTCGTCCCGCACGTAGCGCGTGCCGAGCATCGCGGCGTTGAGGGCGAGGCCGGCCTGGGTGAGCTGGTAGACCTCGACGCCCTGGCCCGTGGCGACCGTGGCCGCGCTGGTCGCCTGCGTGGTGGCGCTCGCCGTCTGGCCGCCGCCGGCGGAGACGGCCGCGAGGGCGGTCGCGGAGCTGCCGCGGTCGCTCGAGATGGCCTGCGCGTTGCCCTCGAGGACGAACTCCCAGCCTGCATCGGCGAAGCGCCGCGCGGCCTCCTCGTTCCGGACCAGGAACACGGTGCGGAAGTCCCGCATCGCGATACCGGGGCCGCCGCCGATCGCGGCGACGCGCATGAACGTCTCCTCGCCGCTCGCGCGATCGACGGCCATGCCGTAGCCGTCGCCGGCCGAGATCGCGAGCAGGTGGATGTTGACGTTCGTGAAGATCGCATAGCCCGCCGACGACTCGACGCGGGTGCGGAAGTCGGGGTTGGCGGCGTAGAAGTCCTCCAGCGTGCGGTCGCGCATCTTGCGCACGAACGAGCGCTTGTCCTCCACGTTCGCGCCGCGCGGCGAGGTGCAAGCGGCGGCCAGGACGACGAGGACGCAGACCGAAGCGAGGACGCGGAGCGGTCGCATGGGACTTCCCCCTCTGGCCGAAAGCATCGGCGAGGCCGCCGGCCCGGGCAACCCGGCGCCCTGTCCTCGGGGCCCGCGCCGACGCGGCAGCCCGGCCGAGGCCCCGCGGGCGCGGCCGCGGTAGCGTACCCGCATGGGAGGCACCGTGGACTCCGACCTCGCCGGCGCTCGCACCGTCTTCCGCACCTGCAACCTGTGCGAGGCCCACTGCGGCGTCGCGGTGGAGCTGGAGCACGGCGCGGTGCGCACGGTCCGGGGCGACCCCGACGACCCGCTCTCGCGGGGCTACATCTGCCCGAAGGCGTACGCCCTCAAGGGCCTCCAGGAAGACCCCGACCGGCTGCGGGTGCCGCTGATCCGCGAGGGCGGCCGCTGGCGCGAGGCGGACTTCGAGGAGGCGCTCGAGCTCGCCGCGAGTCGGCTGCGCGCCGTGCGCGACGCGCACGGCACCGACGCGGTCGCCACCTACCTCGGCAACCCGACGGCCCACGACTTCGGCGCGGGGCTCACGCTCCCCACCTTCCTGCGCGCGTTCGGGACGCGCCGGCGCTTCTCCGCCTCGAGCGTGGACCAGTTCCCGAAGATGCTGAGCTCGTGCCTCGTCTTCGGTGCGCCGCTGGCGGTGCCGGTCGCCGACATCGACCACACCGATCTCCTGTTCGTCTTCGGCGCGAACCCGCTCGCCTCGAACGGGAGCCTCATGACCGCGCCCGACTTCCCGGGCCGCCTGCGGCGGCTGCGCGAGCGCGGCGGGCGGCTCGTCGTGTTCGACCCGCGGCGCAGCGAGACCGCGGGCGTCGCGGACGAGCACGTCTTCGTGCGCCCCGGCAGCGACGCCTTCCTGCTCTTCGCGCTGGTGCACGTGCTCTTCGAGGAGCGCCTCGCGCGGCCCGGCCGGCTCGCCGACTTCACGCGCGGGATCGACGAGGTCGAGGCGCTCGCGCGCGACTTCGCACCCGAGTCGGTCGCGCGTGCGACCGGCGTCCCCGCCGACACCACCCGCCGTCTCGCGCGCGAGCTGGCGGCGGCGCCGCGCGCCGCCGTCTACGGCCGCATCGGCACCTGCACGCAGGCGTTCGGCACGCTCGCGAGCTGGCTCGTCGACGTGCTCAACGTGCTGACCGGGAACCTCGACCGCCCGGGCGGGGCGCTCTTCCCGCGGCCGGCCCACGCGCCCGCGAACGAGCGGCCGCGCCGCGCCGGTCGCGTCCCGCACGGCCGCTGGCGCAGCCAGGTGCGCGACCTGCCCGAGTTCACGGGCGAGCTGCCCGTCGCGTGCCTCGCAGAGGAGATCGACTCGGCGGGCGAGTCGCGCATCCGCGCGCTGGTGACCGTCGCCGGCAACCCGGCCCTCTCGACGCCGAACGCGGCGCGCCTCGCGAAGGCGCTCGACTCGCTCGAGTTCATGGTGTCGATCGACGTCTACCGCAACGAGACGACGCGCTTCGCCGACGTGATCCTGCCGACGACGACTGCGCTCGAGCGTCCCAACTACGACCTCGCCTTCCACGGGTTCTCGGTGCGCAACCACGCGCGCTGGTCGCCTGCGACGCTGCCGAAGCCCGCAGGCGCCCTGCACCCGTGGGAGGTGCTGCTCGAGCTCGCCGCGCGCGTGAACGGCGCGTCGCTCGCGCAGCTCGACGAGCTCGCCTTCGGCGCCCTGCTCGGCGCGACCGTGGGCGCTCCCGGGACGGCCTGTCCCGACGTCTCCGAGGCGGACGCGCGCGCCCGGCTCGGCGACGCCCCGGGTCCCGAGCGGCTGCTCGACCTCATGCTGCGCGCCGGTCCCTACGGCGACCGCTTCGACGACGCGGCGCCCGGCCTCTCGCTCGAGAAGCTGAAGGCCGCGGAGCACGGCGTGGACCTCGGACCCCTCGCGTCGCGGCTCCCCGACATGCTGGCCACGGCGAGCGGTGAGATCGAGCTCGCGCCGCCGATGCTCGTGGCGGACGTGCCGCGGCTGCGCGCCGCGCTCGACGCGGCGGCGCAGCCGGGCTTCGTCCTCGTCGGGCGCCGCCACCTGCGCTCGAACAACTCCTGGATGCACAACGTGCCGGCGCTCGCCAAGGGAAAGGAGCGCTGCACGCTGCTCGTCCATCCCGACGACGCGCGCCGCCTCGGCCTCGCGGCGGGCGGGCGCGCGCGGGTGCGCTCGCGCGTCGGAAACGTCGAGGTCCCGGTCGAGCTCACCGACGCGATGATGCCCGGCGTCGTGAGTCTTCCCCACGGGCACGGCCACGACGCGCCCGGCGCGGCGCTCGGCGTCGCGGCGCGCCGGCCGGGCGTGAACTCGAATCTCCTCGCCGACGAGACGCTGCTCGACGTGCCGTCGGGAAACGCGGTGCTGAACGGCATCCCCGTCGAGCTCGCTCGCGCCGACTAGGAGACGGTCGGAACGTGGCGCGGTACCGTTCGCGCCGCGGTCGTCTGTCGCGGCCGGCGCCCCGGAGCGAGGCGATGGAGATCGTGCTGGTCCGTCACGGCGAGCCCGACTGGGAGCCGGACGGCTTCGC
>DATAGA010000562.1:0-12817 GCA_036257215.1 Myxococcota bacterium | reverse complement strand
GCGCGCCGTTCGCGCCGTGAGGCGGCTATCCTGCTCGGGGTCGCGAGGTGGGGGCGTCGGGACGTGCGCGCGCAGTGCGTCGTCGTGATCGGGGCGGGGCTCGCGGGCTCGGAGGCCGCCTTCCAGCTCGCGCGCCGCGGGATCTCCGTGCGCCTCGTCGAGATGAAGCCCGCCGAGCGCTCGCCGGCCGCACGCGCGCTCGACGACCTCGAGCCCTACCGCACGGCGGTGGCGGCGTGAGCCGCAGCCGGGCTGGGCGCTCGCGCGGCGAGGCCGCGACGGCGTCCGGCTTCGCCCGCGCGATCGCGGCGTTCGACCGCCACCTCGCCGTCGAGCGCAACCTCTCGGACCACACGCGCCGGGCGTACGCGTCGGACCTGCGCCAGCTCGCCGCGTTCCTCGGCCCGGCGGCGACACCGCAGAAGGTCGAGGCCGCGGACGTGCGCGCCTTCCTCGCCGACTGCCATCGCCGCCGCTCGGCCGCGACGGTGGGCCGCAAGCTCGCCGCCCTGCGCAGCTTCTTCGGGCACCTCGTGCGCACGGGCGCCTGCGCGGCCGACCCGAGCCTCGGGCTCCCGGCTCCGCGGACGCCGCGCCGGCTCCCGCGGCCGCTTCCGGTCGACGACTGCCACGCGCTGCTCGACGGCGGCGCCGGGGCGCCGGGCGTCCGCGACGCAGCGGTGCTCGAGGTGCTCTACGGCTCGGGCCTGCGAGTGGCCGAGCTGTGCGGGCTCGACGTCGGCGACGCCGACGTCGCGCGCGGCGAGCTGCGCGTCCTCGGGAAGGGACGGCGGCAGCGCGTCGTGCCGCTCCCGGCCGCCGCGCGGCGCGCGCTCGCTCGCTACCTCGAGGAAGCGCGCGCCGCCGCCGCTCCGAACGAGCCGCTCTTCGTGGTGAGGCCACCGGCGCCGGGACGCGCGGCGCGCCGGCTCGGCCCGCGCGAGGTGCGCCGCCTGCTGCGCCGCCGCGCGCTGGCGGCCGGGGTTCCGGGCCGCGTGCACCCCCACCGGCTGCGCCACAGCTACGCCACGCACCTGCTCGACATGGGGGCGGACCTGCGGGAGATCCAGGAGCTCCTGGGCCACCGCAGCCTGTCGACTACGCAGAAGTACACCGCGGTGTCGGCCGAAAGACTCCTCGAGGTGTACGACCGCGCGCACCCGCGCGCGCGCCGGGGGCGGGCGCCCCGGGCGTGACGCGGGTCCTCGCGCCGTGCGAGGTGCGGGACGGATCGGCCGCCGTCAATCTTCCGGAGAGCTGCGCCGGGCCGGCGCGCTGGGGGGGACCATGTCGAAGCAGGCGACCCGCATCCTGGTCGTCGACGACGAGCGCTTCTTCCGCGAGGTGATCGGGGAGGTGCTCGAGCGCGCCGGGCTGCCGTTCGTCGCCGCAGACACGGGGGCGGGGGCGCTCTCGGCCGCGCAGGACCCCGCGATCGGCGTCGCCATCCTCGACGTGCAGCTGCCCGACCTGAACGGCATCGAGGTGTTCCGCCGGCTGCGCGAGCTGCGGCCGGATCTGCGCGTGATCATCCTCTCGGCGCACACCGACCAGGAGTACGTGCTCGAGGCGCTGCGCCTCGGCGCCTGCGACTACCTCGCCAAGCCGATCCACGAGGAGGAGCTGGCGCTCGCCGTGCGGCGCGCGCTCGAGACCTACGAGCTCGGCGCCGACTGGCACCGCCTGCGCGAGCGGCTGCGCGCCCTCGAGGGAGCGCTCGATCGGCTCTGGACGGGAGAAGGGGACGGGGACGGCGCGCTGCCCGACGCGGCCGCGCGCGCCGCCGCCGACGTGCTGGCCGCGACGAAGGCGTCGCTGCTGCTGCTCGACGAGCAAGGTCAGGAGCTGCGCGTCGCGGGCTTGCACGGGCGCGCGATCGCCGTGGACGAGATGGATCCCGTCCCGATCGGCGCTGGCATCGCGGGCCAGGCGCTCTCGCGCGCGGAGCCGGTCGTCGTGGAGGACATCACACGAGACCCACGCTTCTCGCCCCACGCCGCGCCGGGCCGCTACGAGACCGGCTCGTTTGCGATGGCGCCGGTCGCGGTGGGCGAGGAGCGCATCGGCGTTCTGTGCGTCACCGACCGCGCCGGCGGCCAGCCCTTCGACGACGACGACCTCGCACTGCTGCGCATCCTCGCGACCCAGGTGGGGCGGCGGCTGCGGGCGCCCGCGCCCGGCGCCGCATCCGCGCAGGCGCCCGCGCGCGACGCGGCGGGCGAGGACGCCGGCGAGGACGCGGAGCTCGCGCGCGCGGTGTGCGAGGCCGTGGCCGGCGAGGTCGAGCCCGGTCGCCTGCTCGCCGCCGCGCTGCGGCCGCTGGCGGCGGCGCTCGGAGCCGCGCCGGTGTCGATCTACCTCGCGACACCGGAGGGGCTCGTGCGCGAGGCCGAGTGGGACGGGGGCGTGCGCGGCGACCGCGACCGTCTCCCCGCCGCGCGCGGCCTCACCGGCGGGGTCGCGCAGTCCGGGCAGCTCGTCGCGAGCGGCGACCCCGCCGCGGACCCGCGCTTCGACCCGGCGGTGGACACGCCCGCCGACGGCCGGCCCGGGCCGCTCCTGTGCGGCGCGCTGCGCTTCCGCGGCAAGGTGCTCGGCGTCTTCCGCGCGTTTCCCGAAGCTGCGGGCGCGCCCTCGCCGCGCACGGGCGAGGTCCTCTCCGCGGCGCTCTCCGCGGCGGTTCGCAACGTGCTCCTGTACCGTAGCCTGGTCGAGTCGATCGACGAGGTCGCCCGCGCGCGCCGCGAGGGCCTGGAGCCATAGCCGGCGCAGAAGGAGAGGGCGCTTTGCGGGCGCTGATCGAGAAGGCCGAGGTGCTCGTCGAGGCGCTCCCTTACATCCAGCGCTTCGCCGGCAAGACCATCGTCATCAAGTACGGCGGCCACGCGATGACGAAGCCGGAGCTGCGCGCCTCGTTCGCGCGGGACGTGGTGCTGCTCGAGGCAATCGGCGTGCGCGCCGTGATCGTCCACGGCGGCGGCCCCCAGATCGAGGCGATGCTCCAGCGCCTCGGCAAGGCGTCTGCGTTCGTGGACGGCCTGCGCGTCACCGACGACGCCACCATGGAGGTGGTGGAGATGGTGCTCGGCGGCCAGCTGAACCGGGAGATCGTCGAGCTCGTGAACCGCGCGGGCGGACGCGCCATCGGCCTCACGGGGAACGACGCGTCCATGATCCAGGTGCGGCGGCGCCTCCACGAGGGCCGCGACCTCGGCCGCGTCGGCGAAGTGACTGCCGTCGACCCCGAGCCGATCCGCACGGTGGCCGCGGCGGGGTTCGTTCCGGTCGTCGCCCCCCTCGGCGTCGACGCCGACGGGACGACGTACAACGTGAACGCGGACGAGGCGGCCGGGGCGATCGCCAAGGCCCTCAGCGCCGCGAAGCTGATGCTGCTCACCGACGTAGAAGGCGTGAGGGACGCCGGCGGCCGCCTGATCTCGCGGCTCGGCCGCGCGGAGGTGCGCAAGCTCGTCGACGAGGGGACGATCCAGGGCGGCATGATCCCGAAGGTGGAGTGCTGCCTCGACGCGGTCTCCGGCGGAGTCGAACGCGCACACATCGTGGACGGGCGCATCCTCCACGCGATCCTGCTCGAGGTCTTCACCGACGGCGGCGTCGGCACGCTGCTCACGCGATGATGCCGACGCACTTCCTCACCGTAAGGGACTGGACGGGCGACGCCCTGCTCGAGGCGCTCGCGCGCGCAGCCGAGCTGAAGGCGCTCTTCAAGAAGGGCGAGCGGCCGCAGACGCTGCGGGGCCGCACGCTGGCGATGTACTTCGAGCACCCCTCGCTGCGCACCCACGTGACGTTCGAGGCCGGCATGACGCAGCTCGGCGGTCACGCGATCTTCCTGACCGCGCAGCAGATCGGGATCGGCACGCGCGAGTCGCCCCGGGACGTCGCACTGAACCTCTCGCGCTGGGTCGACGTCATCGCGGCCCGTACGGCGAGCCACTCGACGGTCGAGGAGCTCGCCGCCAGCGCGTCGGTACCGGTCATCAACGCGCTGACGGACCTCGCCCACCCCTGCCAGGCGATGGCCGACGCGCTGACGATCCAGGAGCGCGTCCCGTTCGAGCGGGCCGTCGTCGCCTACGTCGGCGACGGCAACAACGTCGCCAACTCGCTGCTCGAGGCGGCGGCCGCGCTCGGCTTCGAGCTGCGCCTCGCGACGCCCGAGTCGCACCGCCCCGCGCTGCGCGTGCGCCGGGCCGCCGAAGCGCTCGCCCAGAGCACCGGCGCGAAGCTGTCGTGGACGGCGGACCCGGTCGCCGCCGTGCGCGGCGCCGACTTCGTCTACACCGACGTGTGGACGAGCATGGGCCAGGAGCAGGAGGCCGACCGGCGGCGGGCGCTGTTCGAGCCCTACCAGCTCAACGCGCGGCTCCTGCGCCACGCGCCCGAGGCGTACGTCCTGCACTGCCTGCCGGCGCACCGCGGCGAGGAGATCACCGACGACGTGCTCGACGGGCCGCGCAGCCTCGTGCTCGACCAGGCCGAGAACCGCCTCCACGCCCAGAAGGCGATCCTCGAGCGCGTGGTGCTCGCCCCGACCTGACGCCGTTCACCGGCCGGTTTCCCCGCGGGGTGCAGTCGCGGCTGCAGGGCGCGCAGTGAATCCCGCGCGCGCCCTCAGCTTTCCGTCCCGGGGGGCCGATGTACCCGACCGACCCCCAGTGCACGGGGTCGGGGGAGCGCATGCGGCTCGGACGCGAGGGGGCGACGTCGGGGGAGGACCGCACGCCCCGCCTCGCCCCGGGCTGCGATCCGTCGCAGCTCTCGCTGACGCCGGCGGAGGGCTACCTGCTGTCGCGAATCGACGGACGCACGCCGCTCTCGCTCTTGCGCCAGATCGGCGGCATGCCGCCGGGCGAGATCGACCGCTGCATCGAGCGGCTCTCGAAGGAAGGCGTGCTCGCCTTCGACGCATCCGGACGCGAGCGGCCGCGCGCGGCGTCCGCCGCGTCCGCGGCGCCCGCCGCGCCGCCGACCGCGGCGACGCGCGCCGTGGCCGCGCCCGAGATCGATCCGGCGCTCGACCTCGCCGTCGACGTGCAGGAGCGCGTGCTCGAGTTCGAGGCGCGGCTCGCGCGGCCCTACCACGAGATCCTCGGCGTCGCCGCCGACGCGGACGTGCGCGCGATCAAGCAGGCCTACTTCGGGCTGTCGAAGCAGTTCCATCCGGACCGCTACTTCCGCCGCAACCTCGGTCCGTTCGGCCCGCGCATCGAGCGCATCTTCAAGAAGGTGCTCGAGGCCTACGAGCTGCTGTCGGACCCCGCCACGCGCGCCGAGGTCCAGAACGCGCAGGCCGCGAGCGCGGCGCCCGAGCCCGCGGCCGCACCGTCGCAGGGCGCGGCCGCGGCGCGCCGGCTGCGCGCGCGGCTCGGAGCGCTCGGCAAGCACCATCGCGCCCACGACGAGCGCAAGCGCAAGGCGAAGAGCCTCTTCGAGTCGGGGATGGCGGCCTTCCACGCCGAGCGCTGGATCGAGGCCGCGGGCAGCGTCCGGCTCGCGATCGCGTTCGACCCCGAGAACGAGGCGTTCAAGGGCGCGTTCTCCGACGTGCAGCGGCGCGCCCACGAGGAGCGCGCCCGGGTGCTGATGAAGGAGGCCGACGGCGCCAGCTCGCTCGGCGACTGGCGCGAGGCCGCGCGGCTCTACGAGGAGGCGCTGCACTACCGCGCGTTCGACGCCTCGCTCAACGAGAAGACGGCGCGGCTCCTGCTCAAGCTGAGCGGCGACCTGCGCAAGGCGAAGGAGTACGCGCTCGCGGCCTGCGAGCTCGAGCCCGACACCGCGGCGTATCGGCGCACGCTCGGCCAGGTCTACAGGGCCGCGGGGCTCGCGGCCAACGCGAAGCGCGAGTTCCAGAACGCTCTGCGGCTCGACCCCTCGGACGCCGAGTCGAAGCAAGAACTGAAGTCCCTGTGACGGCGGGGCACGGACCGCTCCCGCGAGACCCGGGGGCGGGCGGAGGACAGTGATGAGTCGAGTGATCGGGATCGACCTGGGAACCACGAACTCGTGCGTGGCGATCATCGAGAACGGACAGCCGAGCGTGATCCCGAACGCCGGGGGCTACAAGACCACGCCTTCGATGTTCGCGGTGACGCAGGACGGCAAGCGACTCGTCGGGCACCTCGCGAAGCGCCAGGCGATCACGAACGCGCGCAACACCGTGTTCGCCAGCAAGCGCGTGATCGGGCGCCGCTTCGACGACGGCGAGGTGCAGAAGTGCATCGAGCTGTGCCCGTACTCGATCGTGCGCGGCCAGAACGACGACCCGCGCATCGAGGTCGGCGGCAAGGCCTTCACCTGCACCGAGATCGCCTCGATCATCCTGCGCGAGATGAAGCGGGTCGCGGAGGAGTACCTGGGCGAACCCGTGCAGGAGGCCGTCATCACGGTGCCGGCGTACTTCAACGACGCCCAGCGCCAGTGCACGAAGGACGCCGGGCGCATCGCCGGGCTCGAGGTGCTCCGCATCATCAACGAGCCGACCGCGGCGGCGCTCGCCTACGGCTTCGGCAAGAAGAACGACGAGAAGATCGCGGTCTACGACCTCGGCGGCGGCACGTTCGACATCTCGATCCTCGAGATGGGGCAGGGCGTGATCGAGGTGCTCGCCACGGCCGGCAACACGTTCCTCGGCGGCGAGGACTTCGACCGACGCATCGTGAACTGGCTCATCGAGCGCTTCCAGAGCAGCGACTCGATCGACCTGCGCGGCGACCCGATGGCGCTGCAGCGGCTGAAGGACGCGGCGGAGAAGGCCAAGTGCGACCTCTCCCAGCGCGAGGCCGTCGAGATCAACCTGCCGTTCATCGCGAGCGACACCCAGGGGCCGCGCCACCTCTCGATCGAGCTCAGCCGCGAGCAGCTCGAGGGGCTCGTGCACGACATCGTGAGCGAGACGCTGAAGACGGTCGAGCGCTGCATGAGCGACGCCGGGCTCGGCGCGCAGGACATCGACCAGGTGATCCTGGTCGGAGGCCAGACCCGCATGCCGCTCGTGCAGCAGGCGGTGGCCGACTACTTCAACAAGCGGCCGCACAAGGGCGTGAACCCGGACGAGGTCGTGGCGGTGGGCGCAGCGATCCAGGGCGAGGCGCTGACGTCGGAGGAGGAGAACCTGCTGCTCCTCGACGTGACGCCGCTCTCGCTCGGCATCGCCACGTTCGGCGGGCACTTCGCCAAGCTGATCGAGCGCAACACGACGGTGCCGGTGCGCAAGGGCCACATCTTCACCACGACCCGCGACCACCAGACCGCAGTCAAGATCCGCGTGCTCCAGGGCGAGTCGGACGTCGCGGCGGAGAACGACCTGCTCGGCGAGTTCGTCCTCACGGGCATCCGGCGCGCGCCCAAGGGCGAGCCCGAGATCGAGGTCTCGTTCGACATCGACGCGAACGGCATCGTGAGCGTCTCCGCCCGCGACCTCGAGACCGGGAAGGAGCAGTCGATCACGGTGAACGCCACCGGCACGCTCGACGAGAGCGAGATCCAGCAGATCATCGAGGAGCACGAGCTCTACGAGGTGCAGGCGAAGGGATGAGCGCGCACGAGGCCGAGATCGCGCGCCTCATGGCCCGGGGGCTCGACCTCTACGGGCTCGGCCAGGTGCGCGAGGCGACCGAGTGCTGGCGCCGCGTGCTCGCGCTCGACCCCGGCCACGCCGAGGCGCGCGACTTCCTGCACACGGCGGGCGGCGAGCCCGAGCCGCCTGCGGCGACCGCCGCGGCCGACCCCGTGATGGAGGAGGCGAGGGGCCTCTTGCGCGGGGGCCGGCTCGTCGAGGGCCTCGACCTGCTCGAGACCGTCGCGGGGAACGAGCCCGCCCGGCTCGAGGTCCAGGCGCTCGTCGAGCTGGTGCGCGCGGCGCTGCTGCACACCTATCGCCGCAACGTCGGCAACGGCGCGCGCGTGCCGCGCGTTCGCATTCCGCCGGAGCAGGTGCTCAAGTACAACCTGCCGGCGAGCGCGGGCTTCCTGCTCTCGCTGATCGACGGCCGCACGAGCGTCGACGAGCTGCTCGCGCTCTCCGGCATGGATCCCTTCGAGGTGCTGCGCGGCGTGAGCAACCTGCTCGACGCCGGCATCGTGGAGGCCGCCGCGTGAACCGCGCGGAGCGCTCGCTGCTCTCGTTCCTCGACGCCCCGGTCGTCGTGGGCGACCCCGACGGGCGCGCGGTGTACGTGAACCCCGCGTTCGAGGAGCGCTTCGGCCAGGCGGCCGACGAGGTGGCGGGCCTCCCGCTCGCGGAGCTCTTCCAGGGGGGCGGGCGCGAAGCGGTGCTGCGCGCCGTGGCCGAGGTCTGCGAGCGGGGGGAGAGCGTGCGCTTCCCGCTGCGCGAGCGCGGGGCGGGCTTCCAGGCGGTCGTCTCGCCGATCACCGCCGACGAGGCGCGCGTCGGCGCGGTGATCCTGCTGAAGGAAGAGGTGGAGGGCGTGGAGCGGCTGCTCGCACTGCAGCGCGAGATCGCGGACCCGCTCTCGGAGCTCGAGGCGACGCTGCAGTCGCTGCACGAGCAGACCGGCGGGCGCCGCAGCCCGCAGCACCGCGCCGACCTCGAGGACGCGCTGCGGGCGCTCGCGCGGGTGCGCAAGTGGTGCGACGAGCTGGGCGACACCCTCGCGGGCCGCGCCACGGCCGCCGCCGCCGGCCGCTTCGACCCCGCGCAGCTCGTGCGGCTCGTCGCGCAGCGGCTCGAGTCGCGCAGCGGTTCCAGTGGACCCGCGATCGAACTGCTCGCGCCGGCGTCGCTCCCGCTCGCGCGCGGCGACGCCGCGAAGCTCGAGGCGATCCTGCTGCGCGCGGCGCAGGACCGCGTCGAGGCCGACCCCGCGCCCGCCGCGCTCACCCTCGGCGCCCGCTGCGTCGGGCGCGACGCCGCGCGCGCGGTGCTGGTCTCGCTCAGCGAGCGCGCGCGCCCGCACGCCGTGCTCGCGCCGCTGCGCGAGGCCGCGCTCGTCGCCGAGGTGCTCGCCGCGTCGGGCGGCGCCCTCCACGTCGCGAGCGACCCCGCGCTCGGGCGCACGACGCTGCTGCGGTTTCCGCTGGCCGAGGGGTAGCGAAGCTCCGCGCCCCGCAGGGCCCGTGCGTTATCCTCCGCCCCTTCCGTCGGAGGTGGTGCGATGGCCCGGAGCGGCCCCAAGCGGGTGTGCCTCGCGTACAGCGGCGGGCTCGACACGTCCGTGATCCTGCGCTGGCTCATCGAGGAGTACGGCTGCGAGGTCGTCGCGTTCTGCGCCGACGTCGGCCAGGAGGAGGAGCTCTCCGGCCTACCCGAGAAGGCGCGCGCGACCGGCGCGGTCGACTGCGTCGTGCGGGACGCGCGCGAGGAGTTCGTGCGCGACTTCGTGTTCCCCGCGATCCGCGGCAACGCGATCTACGAGGGGACGTACCTGCTCGGCACCTCGCTCGCGCGCCCGGTGATCGCGAAGCACCAGGTGGAGGTGGCGCGCGAGACGGGCTGCGACGCGGTCGCGCACGGCGCGACGGGAAAGGGCAACGACCAGGTTCGCTTCGAGCTCACCTATCGCGCCCTCGCGCCCGAGCTGCAGGTGATCGCGCCCTGGCGCGAGTGGGACCTGCGCTCCCGCACGGACTGCATGGCCTACGCCCAGAAGTACGGGATCCCCGTCACCGCGACCATCAAGAAGCCGTACTCGATGGACCGCAACCTCATGCACGTCTCCTACGAGGGCGGCATCCTCGAGGACCCGTGGCGCGAGCCCGACGAGGACATGTTCCTCCTGACGCGCTCGCCCGAAGAGGCGCCCGATGACGCGCGCGAGCTGCTCGTCGGCTTCGAGCGCGGCACGCCGACGGCGCTCGACGGCGAGCGCCTCTCGCCCGCCCGCCTGCTCGACCGCCTCAACAAGCTGGCCGGCGAGCACGGGGTCGGGCGCGTCGACATGGTCGAGAACCGCTTCGTCGGGATGAAGTCGCGCGGCGTGTACGAGACGCCCGGCGGGAGCGTGCTCCACGTCGCGCACCGCGCGCTGGAGTCGATCACGCTCGACCGCGAGGTGATGCACGAGCGCGACCGGCTCTCGCCGCGCTTCGCGGAGCTGATCTACAACGGCTTCTGGTTCTCGCCCGAGATGGCCTTCGTGCGAGCCGCCATCGAGCAGTCGCAGCAGAACGTGACCGGAGAGGTGCGCCTCAAGCTCTACAAGGGCAACGTCCGCGTCACGGGCCGACGCTCACCGGTGTCGCTCTACTCCGAGGCGACCGTGACCTTCGAGGACGCGGGACCCGCCGACACCTACCGCCAGGCCGACGCGACGGGCTTCATCCGGCTGCAGGCGCTGCGGCTCGGGCGTCGGGAGCGCTGACCGGGTCCGGCTCCTCCTCGCGCGCCGCCAGGAAGCGCAGCAGCCAGGGCACCGTGAGGCGCATGAGGTCGACCTGCGGCGCGAGCTCGGCGCCGAGGCCGAAGAGGTAGGAGAGCGTCTTCGCGTACAGGAGCAGGTCGTTCGGGAGCTGGAGGCCCTCGGTCTCGGCGAGGAGCGCCTTCGCCTCGTCCTTGAGCGCGAGCACGCGGTCGGCGCCGAGGGCGAGCGGCGCGGCTCCCTCCCCGCGCAGCCGCGCGAACATTCGCTCCACGGCCGCCCGCACGCCCGGCTCGGCGCCCGGGGCGATCATGTCCATGCGCCGCATGCCACCGACGAAGCCGTCGAGGTCGCCGCGCAGCACGGCCAGGATCGCCGCGCGCAGCTCGCGCCGGAGCGCGGGCTCGAGCCGGCGCGAGAGCCCGAAGTCCACGAAGAGGACGCGCGGGCCCCGCGGCCCGCGCTCTTCGAGGACGAACAGGTTGCCCGGGTGCGGGTCGGCGTGGAACAGGCCGTCGACGAAGATCTGGCGCGCGTACGCCCGCGCGAGGATCTCGAGCACCTCGGCCGCGTCGACGCCGAGGCGGCGTAGGCCGGCGCGGTCGTGGATCGGCAGCGCCGGATGCCACTCCATGGTCAGCACGCGCCCGGTGCTGTGCGAGGCCACCACGGCGGGCACCGCGATCGCCGGGTCGTCGGCGAGGTTGCGCGCGATCTCGGCCGCCACCCGCGCCTCGTGCTCGAAGTCGAGCTCCTCGGCGAGGCCGCGTGCGAACTCCGCGAAGAGGCGCTCGCGCGCGTCCGCGCGGCCGCGGCCGAGCGCCCGCAGCCGCAGCAGCGCCCGGGCGAGCCGGAGGTCGCGGGGCAGCGACGCCCGCAGCCAGGGGTACTGCACCTTCACGGCCACGGCGCGTCCGTCGGGCAGGCGGGCGCGGTGCACCTGGGCGATCGACGCCGCGGCGAGGGCGGTGGGCTCGAAGCTCGCGAACGCCAGCTCGAGGGGGCGGCCGAGCTCCGCCTCGACGATCGGACGCACCGCGCCAAACCGGAGCGGGACGACCTCGTCACGCAGCGCGGCGAACGCGTCCCGGGCACCGTCGGGCAGGGCGTCGTAACGCAGCGCGGCGAACTGGCCGAGCTTCGCGTACGGCCCCTTGAGCTCGCCGAGCACCGCGGCCACGCGGTGCGCCTCCCGCGCCGGCCGTCCGGCCCGGCGCGCCGCGCGGGCCTCCCGACTCGAGAAGGGTGCCGCGAGGGCGTCGGCGACGCGCGCGGCGAGCAGCGTCGCACCGAGCCGGAGCAGCCGGACGAGCGGGACGAGGCCGAGCTCGCGCGCCCGCATCGCGAGCCCGCGGGGCGGCGCCGGGTTCGCGCGCGTCGCGACCGATCGCGGCACGGGAACGACGCTCGAAGGGGAAACGTCCAAAGGGTCGTTCTGCGAAGCGAACTCCGTTGACAAGCGAGCTGCCACTAGCCTACACAATCGAAGTTCCTGGGGTTGCGCCGCTGCCTCTCACTCGTTCCACGTGCGCCGTGAGGTCGTTGCCCGCGCCCGTCGAGCGGACGCGGATGCGGCGCTCCGCCCCCGACCCACCCAAGGAGCCACCATGCGCCCGACCGCTCTCCGCACGCGCACCGCGTGGATCGCCTCCGCGATCCTCGCCCTCGGTTCGCTCGGCCTCCCCGCGAGCGCGCAAGAGGACACCGGGCCGGCGACGCCCACCTTCAAGGAAGGTGACGTGGTCGGCCTCGACAAGGTCGACTCGCTGAAGCCCTTCCTGCCCGAGGAGTTCTGGGACAACCGGGACTTCTTCTTCTACGAGGGCATGAAGCTCGAGATCGGACCGTTCCACCGCGACTACACCCCGGCCCAGGCGTACCAGGCCGCGTCGACCAAGTTCGCGGGCCAGGCCAAGATCGGCCCCGGCGCCAGCCTCGAGAACCACACCGCCGGCCAGCCCTTCGCGATGGACAAGATCGACTGCAAGGGCGACCCGCAGGCGGGCGCGAAGATCATCTGGAACTTCGACCACCAGTGGGAGGGCGACGGCTCCAACTCCCGGTACTACTACTCCTACTGGGACCGCGGCGAGGAGCTCCCGCTCTACTACGAGGGCACCGCGAAGACCATCTCGCTCTCGCGCCGGGTCGAGCCCGAGTACCTCGACACGCAGGGCGGTGACATGTTCCGCGGCGAGCGCCGCAAGAACGCGTTCGGCATCGAGGTCGACGCGCCGTTCGACGCGCGCGGCATCCTCGTCATGACCTACCGCTACAAGGAGTCGGAGCGGCCGACCGCGAGCACGAAGAACGACGACACCTGGGTGTACGTCCCGACGCTCCGCCGCGTGCGCCGCATCAGCTCGGCGCAGCGCACCGACGCGGTGTCCGGCACCGACTTCACGTTCGACGACCTGCGCAGCTTCTCGGGCATCGTGCCCCAGTACGAGTGGACCTGCCTCGGCGAGATGGAC
>DATAGA010000558.1:0-2075 GCA_036257215.1 Myxococcota bacterium | reverse complement strand
GGATCTCGAGCAACGGGTCGACCCCCTCGACCTCGAGCGTGCGCGCGCGCTCGACGCTCTCGGCCGCGAGCACGCGCACGCCGCCCAGGGTCCCGCCTCGCGCGAGCGCGCCGTAGATGCGCGCGAGCGCACGCGCGTCGCCGTGGCCGTTGATCGCCGGGATCTCGGCGCGTCGGTGCTGCGGGCTGTTGTGGTCGCCGGTGCCCATCGGGTTGACGAACGCGAGCGCCACGAGCGGGAGCCCGTCGCTCGGGGCCGCCTCGAAGGCGGCGAGCAGCTCCGCCGGCGGCTCGAGGGACGTCAGGTCCGCGGCGCGCTTCTCCTCCGCGGGACCGAGCCCGATGAAGAGGTCCGCGTCGAGCGGCTGGGCGATCTCTTCCGCGAAGAAGCGGCCGACGCCGCGCCCGTCGACGCACCGCACGAGCTCGCCGACCAGCCAGCCGAAAGTCATCGGGTGGTAGACGGGCGCGCCGGGCTCCACGCAGGGCGCGGCGGCCGCGAGCGCGCGGCACATGGCGTCCCAGTCGTAGAGCGCCTCCGCAGGGAGCGGCTCGCGCAGCGCCGGCAGGCCCGCGCGATGGGAGAGCAGCCAGCGCACCGGGATCGCGTCCTTCCCCTGCTGCGCGAACGCCGGCCAGTAGCGAGCGACCGGCGCGTCGAGGTCGAGCGCGCCGCGCTCGATCAGGCGGTGCGCGCACAGCGCCGTCATGCCCTTGGTCACCGAGTAGAGGTGGACGATCGTGTCCCGCGTCCACGGCTGCGTGCGCGCCGGGTCCGCGTGGCCCGCCCGGAGGTCGACCACGAGCCGACCGTCGAGGACGACCGCGACGGCGGCGCCGATCTCGCTCCCGGAGCGGAAGGCCTCCGCGAAGACGTCGCGCAGCGGCGCGAAGCGGGTGTCCCAGGTCCCCTGGACCTGCGGCGTGGATCGGCTCATCGAGCGCTCCATCGGGCGCGATGGATAGTGGAGCTATCCGTTTACGGCATACTAGATAGCGGCGCTATCCGTTGTCAAGCTCTCGCCCATGCGCCTCGGCGAGCTCAGCGTCCGCTCCGGCGTGCCGCGCTCCACGATCAAGTTCTACCTGCGCGAGGGCCTGCTCCCGGGCGGGGAGCCGCGCGCGCGCAACCAGGCCACCTACGGCGCGAGCCACCTCGAGCGGCTCGCCCTGATCCGCGCCCTGCGCGAGGTGGCGGGCCTCCCGCTCGACGTCATCGCGCGCGTGACTGCCGAGCTCGAGCGCGGCTGGGAGGAAGGCGCCGATCCGATCGGGGCGGCGCTGTCCGAGATCTACGCCCCGCCGCCGCGCGAGCGCGATGCGAAGGACCGCGCGGAGCTCGGCAACCTGCGCGCCGAGGTCCGCGCTGTGCTGCGCGCCCTGCCCTGGAGCACCAAGCCGGACCGGCAGTCCTACGCCGACGAGATCGCCGACGCGCTGCTCGAGGTGCGCCGCTTCCTCTTCCCCGACTACCCGGTCGGTGCGCTCGAGCCGCTGGCGCGCGTGGCTTGGCTGCTCTCCGAAGTCGAGTTCGGGGGCTCTCCGGGCGGCGCGCGCGTGCCGCTCCGCGCCCGCGGCGACGACGTCGCCGCGCCGACGCGCCGCGCGATCCTCGGCACGCTGCTCTTCGACCGCATCTTCGGCGCGCTGCGCCGCCACTCCAACGCGATGCGGTCGATCCGCATCAGCGAAGGGCGCGCCGTGCCGGCGTCGGACTACGTGCGGCGGCGCGCCGGCCGCCGGACGGGGGCTGCGGCTCCCGCCGAGAAGGCGCGGCCCCCGCGTCGCCGCAAGACGCGATGGTCGAGGAGCACCGGCCGTTGATCCCGCGTCTCGTGCGCGCGCGGGTCCACGCGCGTGCGCCCCGCCCCGCTCCGGGCGCCGTGAGACCCTGCCGCCCCGATGGACCGCCACGCCGAGGTCGAGCGCCTCGCCGCTGCGCGCGGCCGGCTGGCCGCCGCGCTCACGGCGTCCGTCGTCGCGCTCTACTTCGGCTTCATCCTGCTGATCGCGTTCGCGAAGCCGCTCCTCGCCACGCGCATCGCGCCGGGCCTCTCGCTCGGCATCGCGCTCGGC
>DATAGA010000528.1:0-5309 GCA_036257215.1 Myxococcota bacterium | reverse complement strand
TCGAAGGCCTCGCGGATGCTGTCCGAGATCACGCCGTCGAAGTCGAGGGCGAGGGCGCGCACCGGGCCGCAACGTACCACTCCGCGCTCGGCGCCCGGTGGCCGTCTGGGCCCCGGGTCGGCCAGCTCCGACGTCGGCTCTTTCCCGGGCCTACCCGATCAGGAACAGGCCGTACAGGATGACGGTCGCCCACGCGAGGGTGCCCCACGCGAAGAGCACCTCCACCCACGCTTCCAGCTTGCGCATGACTCCTCCCGTCTCCGCTCGCTGCGGGAACGAGGGGGAGGATCGGGGGGGCGGGGGGGGCCGCGCTGTGAAGCCCTTCACACCGGGGTCGGCGAGGTGCGCAGCACCGCGGCGCCGCGGATCCGGTCGGCCTTGAGGTCCGCCAGCGCCTCGTTCGCCCGCTCCAGCGGGTAGGGGACCGTGTGGGGGACGAGCGGAATCGCCGCGGCGAGCTCGAGGAGGGCGCGCCCGTCCTCGCGCGTGTTCGCGGTGACGCTGCGCAGCTCGCGCTCCTCGAAGAGGTGGCGGCGGTAGTCGAGCGGCGGGATCGGGGAGAGGTGGATGCCGGCCACCGCCAGCGCGGCCCCGCGGTCGAGCGCCCCGAGGGCGCGCGGGACGAGCTCGCCCGCCGGCGCGAAGAGGATCGCGCCCTGCACCGGCGCGGGCGCGGGCTCGTCCGCGCTGCCGACCCACGCGGCGCCGAGCTCGCGGGCGAGCGCCTGGTGCCGCCCGGCGCGGCTCCAGACGTACACCTCGTTGCCGAAGTGGCGCGCGATCTGGATGGCGAGGTGCGCCGAGCCGCCGAAGCCGAAGAGGCCGAGCCGCTCGCCGGGGCGCACGCCGGAGCGGCGGTACGCGCGGTAGCCGATGATCCCGGCGCACAAGAGCGGCGCGAGGGACGCCGCGTCCGGCTTCTCCGGCAGCGCGTAGACGAACTCGGCCGGGGCGAGGGCGTACTCCGCGTAGCCGCCGTCTTCGTGCCAGCCCGTGAAGCGCGGCTCGAGGCAGAGGTTCTCCGCGCCGCGGGCGCAAAAACGGCAGCGGCCGCAGCTGCGGTGGAGCCACGCGATCCCGATGCGGTCGCCCTCGCGCGGCGCGCGAACGCCCGAGCCGACCGCGTCCACCCGCCCGACGACCTCGTGTCCCGGGATCACCGACTCGCGCTGCGGCGGGAGGTCGCCTTCGGCGACGTGGAGATCGGTGCGGCAGACGCCGCAGCTCTCGACGCGCACGCGCACCTGGCCGGCTCCGGGCTCGGGCCGCGCCTCGTCGGAGAGCTCCAGCGGGCGCTCTTCGACGCTGCGCGGCCGCCGCACTCGAAGCGCGCGCATGCGGCTCACCTTCGCCGGTCCGCCTCGGTCGCCACGCTATCGTTGTCCCTTCGTGGAAGGATCCAAGCTTGGCACGCTGAGGCGCCTGGCGCCCTGGGCCGTCTCGGCGCTGGCTCTGCTGTGGGTATTCGGGCGCACCGACTGGAACGCGCTCGTCGCGGCGACGCGCGGCGCCAACCTGCCCCTCTTCCTCACCGTCGTCGTGCTCGACAAGGCGGTGTTCTTCCTCGTCTTCGCGCTGCTCCAGGCCGAGGCGATCCGCCGCTTCGTGATGCCCGTCGCGAGGCGCGAGGTCCTCGCGATGCGCGGGGCGTCCGAGCTCTTTCGCGCCGTGAGCAACCCGCTCGCCGACGCGGCGTTCCTGCTCGGTGTCGGCCGCCTCACCGGGGGGAAGCTGCGCGCCGTGGTCGCGGCCGGGCTCATCCCCTTCGCCGTCCACCTCGTCGTCCTGCTCGCCCAGGCCTCGCTCGCGCTGCCGTTCCTGCCCGGCGGCCCGGCCGCCAACCGCGACGTCGCCGCCGTGAGCGGAATCGGCTGGGTGCTCGTCGCGCTGCCCGCGCTCGCGCTCCGCAGCGGCCCGCTGCGGCGCTCGCGCTGGCTCGCGAGCACGGTGCGCTGGCTCGAAGGGCTGCGGCCGGGCGCCATCGCGCCGTTCTTCGCCTGGTTCGCCGCGCTCGCGGCCTTCGACGTGCTGATCCAGGGGCTGGCGTCGCGCAGCTTCGGCATCCCGATCCCGTGGATCGACCTCGCCGCGCGCATCCCGCTGCTCTACTTCGCGCTCTCCGTGCCCTCCGTCGGGAACTTCGGCGTGCGCGAGTTCACCTGGGCGGCGCTCTTCGACGAGCACGGGTCCGACGACGCGCTCTTCGCCTACGCCTTCGCGACGAACGCGGTGTTCCTGCTGCTGAACGTCCTGATCGGGACGCTCTTCCTGCGGCGCGCGTTCGATCTGCTCGTGGAGGTGCGCCGCACGGCGCGCGAGCACGAGCTGCCCGAGCCGCTGCTGCGCGACGCGATCGATCCCTAGGCCGTGCCGGCGCGTCCCGGTCGGCGGGGCGGAGCCGTCGGCGGCGGCTCAGGCGCCGTCGCGCTCCGTCTGAGCCTTGGCGCCGCCGCGGAAGGTCAAGATCTCGCGCGGGAAGGACTCGACCAACACCTGCACGACGTCCTTCATCGCGACGACGAAGAGCGGCCGGTCCTCCCCGTCGACGATCGGGATGTGTCGGAAGCCCCCCACGCTCATCATCTGCAGCAGGGCGGCGAGCGGCTGGTCCACGCGCAGCCGGTCCGGGTCGCGCGTCATGACCTCGCCGAGCGGAAGCGTCGCGGGGTTGCGGCCGCGGTCGACGATGCGGAAGAGGACGTCGCGCTCGGTGAAGATGCCCGCGAGCGGGCCGGCGGGGGTCCCGTCGCGCGTGACCAGGACGCAGCCGCGGTGCTCGGCCTGCATCGAACGCACCGCGTCGGTGACGCTGTCGTGCGGAGCGAAGATGATGGGCTTGAGCGCCGGCAGCACGCTGGCGGGCTGGCGCAGCAGGCTCGAGTCGAAGGCGCGGGGCGCGCGGGTCGGCTCGTCGAAGTAGGCCTCGTCCTCGTCGTCCGTCATCAGCTCGCGGTCGCTCGTCGATCCGGGCACAGCGGACCCTCCCCGCCGACCCCCCGAGCGCACTATACCTCTCCGGCGAGCGGCTCGGGAGCCGGCCGCACGTAGAGCGAGACCTCCGCGCGCGACGCCGCGCCGATCCCGGCCGCGAGCGCGTCGAGCAGCGCGTGGACCTCGGCGTGCAGCTCCTCGAGCCGCATCGCGCGCGCGATGCCGCCCGCCGCGAGCGGCCGTCCCAGGATTCGCGCGAGCGGGCCCTTGCGGCCGAGGAAGCCCTTGGCGTCGAAGCTCGCGAAGGCGCGCTCGTCTCCGGGCCGGGGGAGCGCGTCCTCGAGGAGCCGACGCAGTCGCGTGTCGCGGACGCGCGCGGCGCGCTCGATCGCGGCGGGCACGAGCAGGTAGCTCTCGATGTGCCGCCGGCGCCAGGTGAAGTAGGCCAGGCCCTCGGCGGCCTCCGGCGCCGGGCCCGACGCCACGTCGCCATCGAGCACACACAGGCCGCGCGCCTCGGGCTCGAGCGCCCGCTCGCGCGCGAGGTGCTGCGCCGCCCGCGCGGGCTGGCGCCCGCCGAGAATGACCCAGGCCGGGGCCAGCACCCGCGCCAGCCCGGGCGCCGCCCGCCGCGCCCACGCCTCGATCACGTCGCGGTCCCGGGGCCCCTCGACGTACACGTAGAAGCTCGCGTCGGGACGGTCCGCGCCCGGCGTCTGCGGCCGCGACGCACGCATCGACATCTGTCCTCCGCGGGGCGGACCTGGCACGGGAGGCGTCCGCGCCATCGTAGCCGAGTCGCGCGCCCGCTGCAGAGGAGCCGCGTTTGCCCTCGGGGGCGCTGGGCCTTACCCTCTCCCCCGCATGACGACGACGTCGATCCTGATCGCCGACGACCACGGCATCGTCCGCGAGGGCCTGAAGCGGCTGCTCGAGGCGGAGTCCGACTTCGAGGTGTGCGCCGAGGCCTCGGACGGCCGGGAGGTGCTCACCGAAGTCGAGCGCACGCACCCGGACGTCGTGGTCCTCGACATCACGATGCCGCAGCTCGGCGGTCTCGAGACCCTGGAGCGGCTGCGGGAGCAGCACCCGGACCTCAAGGTCGTGCTGCTGTCCGTGCACGGCGAGGCGCCCATGGTGCACAGCGCCGCCGCGCTCGGCGTGAACGGCTACGTCCTCAAGAACGGCCAGGCCACCGAGGTGGTGTCGGCCGTGCGCGCGGTTACGCGCGGCGGCAGCTACTTCAGCCCGCCGGTCGCCCGCGAGCTGGTGGAGCAGATCCGCGCGCCGCGCACCGACGCGCCCGACCCCCTCGCCGCCCTCTCCGGGCGCGAGCGGGAGGTGCTCAAGCTGATCGCCGAGGGGCTCTCGGCCAAGGAGATCGGCCGCGACCTCTCGATCAGCGCGAAGACGGTCGAAGCGCACCGCACGAGCCTCATGCGCAAGCTCGGCGCGCGGAAGGCCACCGAGCTCGTGCGCGTCGCGCTGCGCCACGGGGTGATCGAGGTCTAGCCGGCGGGGTCGGCTAGACCTCGCTCCCGGATCCGGTTCCCCGCCGTCCGCGTCTGGCTTCGAGTACCGCGAGCGCCTCGACGTGGGCGGTCTGCGGGAAGAGGTCGAAGCCCTCGAGCGCGACCAGCTCGTAGTCCGCGTCGGCCAGGACCGCGACGTCGCGTGCCAGCGTCGCCGGGTCGCACGAGAGGTACACCACCCGGTGTGCGCCGAGCCGAGGCAGGCCGTCGCGCGCCGCGGGCTCGAGCCCGGCGCGCGGCGGGTCGAGTACGACCACCTCCGGGCGGAGGGGCGCGAGCGCGTTCGCGGCGAACGCCTCTTCCACGGAGCGCGCCAGGATCTCCACGTCCGGCAGCCCCGCCGTGCGCAGGTTGTCCTCGAGGTCGGCCACGGCGCCCGGGTGGGACTCGACGGCGACGAGCCGCGCGAAGCGCCGCGCGAGCGGGATCGTGAAGAGGCCCGCTCCGGCGAAGAGCTCGAGACAGCGCGCGCCGCTCCCCGCCGCGTCGACCACGGCGCGCGCCAGCGGCTCGCGCAGCAGCGCGTTCGCCTGGAGGAACGTCCCGCCGGAGACGCGCAGCCACTCGCCGAGCACCTCGATCTCGACGTGGCTGCCCGAGTCGCGCACGGGGACGCGCGCGCGCGCCGCGCGTCCGTCGCTCCCCGCCGTGAGCTCCCACTCCCCGGTGGGCTCCGGCGGGTTCGCGGCCAGCTCCGCGAGCGGCGCGTCGAGCGCGGGGACGAGCACCGGGCAGCGCGACGTCGCGCTCACCGCGTGCGAGTGGCGGCGCCGGAAGCCGACGCGCCCGCGCCGCGCCGCGACGCGCGCGCGGCCGCGGTAGCCGTACGGGGAGGGCGAGGCGCGG
>DATAGA010000064.1:0-4434 GCA_036257215.1 Myxococcota bacterium | reverse complement strand
CCGATGAACTGGATGTTCCCCGGCGACGGGCCGGACGGACCGGCCGCGAGGCCGGGCGGGCCGACCGGCGCGCCCGTCGGACCGGCGGCGTAGCCCGAGCCACCGCCCGAGCTGCCCGTTCCCGAATTGTTGTAGGACCCGCTCGCCGTGCCGCCGTAGCCGGGCGCGGCGCCGTAGCCGGGCGCCGCCTGCGCCGGGGCACCGCCGTAGCCACGGCTCGCGCGCGGGTCGGGCATGCTCGGCGCGCCCTGGCCGGGCATCAGCACCATGGCGCCCACGCCCGTGTTCACGATGGGCTGGCGGTCGGTGTCGCGCTTCACGTTCGAATAGGCCATGCAGCCGGAGAGGGCGCTCGCGGAGACGAGCGCCAGAGCGAACTTGGCGAGATGCGCGGGCATGGGACCCCCCTTGCACGCAGAGGATTCGCGGAGAGCGTTGCAAGATCCGTGCGCCGGAAGGGGCCTCGAGCCGGGCGCGCGCCGAGGCTTCGCGCCGCGCGCCGTTCCGCCGCGAGTTGCGCACGCGCTGCCCACTGCGTCCGGCGCGGCGGGTGGGTAGCGGCGTGCCCACCGACGGTGGAGCCGTTCCGCGCCGGCGGCGAGATACCCTTCCCGCATGTGCGCACGCTACACGCTCACCGCCCCGCGCCCGCGCGTCGAGGACTTCCTCGGGGCGGCCGGCGGGGACTTCCTGCAGCCGCGCTTCAACGTAGCGCCGGGCCAGGAAGTCGCCGTGGCGGTGCGCGCGCCGAGCGGCGCCCGCGCGATCGTGCCGGCGACGTTCGGGTTCCCGCCGGCAGCGTCGAGCGGGCGGGCGGCCAGCGCGCGCATGTCGAACGCGCGCGTCGAGACCGCCGCCGACGTCGCGGCCTTCCGCGAGGCGTTCGCCCACCGGCGCGTGCTCGTCCCCGCCGACGGGTTCTACGAGTGGCGCCGCGGCCGCCACGGCGCGGAGCCGTACCACGTCGCGCTCCCGGGCGGCGCCCTGTTCGCGTTCGCAGGTCTTTTGGGCCCGGGGGGCCCGGCAGCCGCCGCCCGCCCGAGCTTCGCCATCCTGACCGGCCCCGCGCCGCGCTCGCTGGAGGAGCTCCACGCGCGCGCCCCCATCCTCGTCGCGCCCGAGCACTTCGACGCCTGGCTCGACCCCGCGCTCGGGGAGCGCGACCGCCTCGTGCCCCTTTTGCGCAACGCGCCGGCCGATGCGCTCCACTTCCGCGCCGTCGACCCGCGCGTCAACGACCCGCGCTTCGACGAGCCGGCCTGCCTCGCCCCCGCGCCGCAGCTCTCGCTGCTCTAGGCGCGCGCCCGGCTGGGAGCCGCGAGGGCCACCGGGACCTTGCCGAGCGCCACCGCCAGGTAGGGCAGCGCCTCGTCGGTCAGCGAGAGCTCCGGCGCGAGCCGCTTGCCGAGCCCTTCCGCCGTCATGAGGGCGAGGTTCACCATCGTCATGTGACTGCGCGACTGGATCCGATGCCGCCGCAGGATGTCGAACATCCGGCCGATCTCGAGCGCGAGCTGGACGTTGCCGAGGCCGCGCCGCTGGAGCGCGCCGACGAACGCCGCCATCTCGGCCTCGTACGCGGCGTAGTCGGGCGTGGCCGCGTGCGGCGAGCCCTCGTAGAGGATGCGCGCGACGGTGCGCCCGTCGCCGGTCGAGAACGCGTAGAGCATCTCGGCGGTGACGAGCCGCTGCTCCTCGTCGAGCCGGCCCACGAGGCCGAGGTCGAAGAGGGCGATCCGCCCGGGCGGCTGGAAGCGCATGTTGCCCGGGTGGAGGTCCGCGTGCACGAAGCCGTGCAGGAAGATCATCCGGCACACGCAGCGCATGCCCGCGCGCACGACGCGCGGCACGTCGACCGGCGAGCGCTCGAGGTCGCGCTCGTGCACCCCCTCGACGAACTCCATCGTGAGGACGGCGTCGGAGCAGAGCGCCGGCACGAGGCGCGGGAAGTGCACGTCGGGGTCGTCGGCGAAGTTGGCGCTGAAGCGGCGGTTGTTCTCGGCCTCGATGCGCAGGTCGAGCTGCTCTCCCACGGCGCCGCAGAACTGCCGCAGCGCGCCTTCGAGCGCGACGAGCCGCAGAGACGGCACGAGCCGCTCGAGCAGGCGTCCGGTCGCGAGGAGGATCGAGCGGTCGAGCGCGACCTTCCGCGCGATGTCGGGGCGGCGCACCTTGACCGCGACGGCGCTCCCGTCCGCGAGCGTTGCGCGGTGGACCTGCGCTACCGACGCCGCGGCGACCGGCACGGGCTCGAACGACCGGAAGAGGCGCTCGAGGGGCGAGCCGAGCTCCGCCTCGACCGCAGCCCGAACAGCGTCGAACGGGAAGGCCGGCACCTCGTCGCGCAGGCGGGCGAGCTCCCCGAGAAGCGGAGCCGGGAGCAGGTCGCCGCGCGTCGAGGCGATCTGCCCGACCTTGATGAAGGTGGCGCCGAGCCGCGTGCACAGGCGCTCGAGCGCGCGCCCGGCGGCGGCGAGCCGGCGGTCGCGGTCGCGCGGGGCGCGCAGCGCAGCCGCGGCGAACAGCGCCGCCGCCTCCGCGCCCGCGGCGGCGAACTGCGCGGAGCGCAGCGCCACACGCGCGGCGTGGCCGAGCCGGGACGTGCGCGCCACTAGACGGGGAACCGCGGGCGCAGCCCGCGGACCCCGGCTATCCGGATCCGGCGACGAAGCACCAGCGACACCCTCACTGGTCGCGCTCGCGGCGCTCGGCCGCCACCGCGGGAGTCGGGCGGAAGCCGAGCACGAGGGCGGTCTCGCCCTCCGCCTCGACGCGGCGCACCTCTTCGAGCACCGGCCCGATCAGCGGTGCGAGGCCGACGTACTCGGGCAGGTCGTGCTCGTTCACGACCACGAAGCGGACGTCGTGATCGGCGAAGTAGCGCAGGAAGCCCTCGGGCCGCTTCGGGCGCAGCTGCACGAACGGAGCGCCCGCGTAGTAGGCGACCCGGCGCTTGCGGGCGGCGACGACGCGGCCGCTGCCCTGCGACGTCCGCAGCCACTCGGCGGCGATCCGCTCCGCCACCTCGCCGCGCTGGTCCATGCGCCACAGCGACTTGCCGACGCACAGGAGCGCGACCGCGCCGACGAGCGTCGCGACGACCGCGCGCCGCCGCACGGCCGCGCGCTCCGGCGCGAGGCCGCGGGCCGCGCGCTCGCCCGCGGCGACGACGCCGAGACCGGCGTAGCCGAGCAGCGGCGCGAGCGGCGGCAGGAGGTGGCGCGAGCTCACGTAGCCCACGTTCATCGCGAGGCCGAAGAGGAGCGAGCCATAGAGGCCGACGACGGCGGCCACGAACCCCCCGCGCGGCCCCGGGCGCCAGCCGCCCGCTGCGCGCGCCGCGAGGACACCCGCCGCGACGAGGAGGAGCATCTCCAGGCGAAACGCGCGGCGCGCGGTCCCGAGCAGGTCGGCGAGCGCGCTGCCCGCGCCGCGCGCCGTCCAGGGCGGCGCGACGAGCGAGTCGAAGACCGGGTCGTTGGCGCGAGGCGCGGTCGTCGCGCGGTTCGTGACGCCGGCGGCGTCGGCGGCCGAGCGGCGCGCGATCTCGGCGGCGAGGGCTTCGGCGGTCTGCCGGACCCGCGGCGCCTCGAGCCCCGGCTGGCCGGTCGCGAGCCCGCCCGGCTCCCCCTGCGCGCCGGGCACGCCGACCACCCAGCTCACCGACTTCTTTCGCGTGAGGGCGAGCGTGCCTTCCTCGGCGGAGAGCCACCCGACGTAGGGCGCCGCGACGAGCGCGGCCGCGACGGCGGCCGCGGCCGCGACGGCCACGCGGCGGCGGCCGGGCCAGCGTCCGGTCACGAGCCCGAAGCCCGCGAGGCCCGCGCCGAGCGCCGCGACGCCGAGGCCTTCGGGTCGCGTCAGGTACGCGAGCCCGCTGAAGGCGCCGGCGGCGAGCGCGGCGCCGAGGCGGCCCCGGTCGAGCGCGTGCCAGAGGGCGGCGAGCGCCGCGAGGAAGAGCGCGAGGTAGAGCGCCTCCGACTGCACGTCGCCGCTCGTCTCGACCGCTCCGGCGTGGACCGCGAGGAGCGCGGCGGCTACGAGCGCGGCGCGGGGGCCGAACGCGCTGCGCGCGAACGTCCAGAGCGCGAGCACGGCCGCGGTCCCGGCCAGCGCCGAGACGATCGCCGCGCTGCGCTCGAGCGAGACGCCGAGTGGCCCGAGCAGGGCGTGGGCGGCGGCGATCGCGGCCGGGTAGAGCGGGTGGAAGGGGTGGGCGAGGGCGCCCGCGACGTCGCCTGCGCGGAAGCGTTCGGCGAGCGCGAGGAAGACGGGCCCGTCGTTGAAGAGGACGGCGACCCGCTCGAAGCGGAGCAGCCGGAAGAGGAGCGCCACGGCGAGCACGATCCCGAGCCAGAGGCGCTCCCCGGGCAGGGTCTCGGCGTCGGCGGAGCGGGCAGCCACGGCGGCGGGGAGCGTAGAGACTGCCGCCCG
>DATAGA010000449.1:0-2942 GCA_036257215.1 Myxococcota bacterium | reverse complement strand
CGGGCGTCCTCGGACGCGACGCACAGGTCGCACATCTGCGCGAGCGCGAAGCCCCCCGCGTAGGCGGGGCCCTGCACGGCCGCGATCACGGGCTTCTCGGTGTGGAGGTTGCGCCCGAGCTGGGGCAGGAAGTCCGGCGGGGGCACCTGGAGGCCGAGCTCGGACATCTCCTTCAGGTCCGCCCCGGCGCAGAAGACGTCCCCGGTCGAGCAGAGGATCGCGACGAGCGCCGCGTCCTCGTGGACGAAGCGGCGGAGCGCGGTCCAGAGACCCTCGCGCACGGCGCGGTTCAGCGCGTTGCGCGCCTCGGGACGGTCGATCGTGATCGTGGCGATCCCGCCTTCGAGCTCGTAGCGGACGGGCGACTCGGACATCAGGCCGCCTCCTCCTCGATGACGGCCAGCACCGCCCCGGCCTCGACCTGCTGGCCCGCGGCCGCGCGCAGCTCGGCGACGCGCCCCGCGTGCGGCGCGCGGATCGGCTGCTCCATCTTCATCGCCTCGAGCACCACGAGGACGTCGCCCTTGGCGACCGCGTCGCCGAGCGCGACGCATACCTGTGTGACGAGGCCGGGCATGGGCGCCACGAGCGAGCCCGCGGCCAGCTCGGCCTCCGGCTCCGCGAAGCGCGGCAGCAGCCGCAGCTCGCTCGCGCCGAGGTCGCTGTCGACGTACACGCGCTCGCCGGCGGCGTGGACCGCGAAGCGGCGCCGAACGCCTCCCACCTCGAGGTCGACGAGGTCGGGGCGGGCCGCGTGCACGCGGAGCGCGGGCAGCGCCTCGCCCCCGACGGCCGCATGCAGGCCCTTGCGCGCGAAGCGGTAGCGCACCTCCAGCCGCGCACCGCCCGCGCCCTCGAGCTCCTGCACCTGGTCGGCGGCCGGGACGTTGCGCCAGCCCGACGGGAGACCGGCGAGGACCGCCGCCGCCGCGCGCCGTCCGGCCTGGAGCGCGAGCGCGGCAGCAGCGGCGTGGAGGCGCTCGCCGCTCGCGTCGCAGAGCGGGGCGGCCAGCGCCGGAAGACCGCAGCGCTCGAGGAAGTGCGTGTCGGTGGCGCCGCGGCGGAACTCGGGATGGCGCAGCACGCGCACGAGCAGGTCGCGGTTCGTGCGCGGGCCGTGCAGCCGCGCGCGCGCGAGGGCGGCGGCGAGGCGATCCGCGGCCTCGTCGCGGCCGTCCGCCCACGCGATCACCTTCGCCAGCATCGGGTCGTAATGGACGCTCACGTCCGAGCCGTCCTCGACCCCGGCGTCCACGCGCACGTTCGGCGCGGCGTCGATCGCGAAGCGGTGGAGCCTCCCGGTCGCGGGCGCGAAGCCGTGCTCCGGATCCTCGGCGTAGAGCCGCACCTCGATCGCGTGGCCGCGCAGCGCCGGCAGCTCGTGCTGCGCGGGCAGGCGCCCGCCCTCCGCGATCTCGAGCTGGAGCCGCACGAGATCGAGGCCCGTCACCGCCTCGGTCACCGGGTGCTCGACCTGGAGGCGCGTGTTGACCTCGAGGAAGAAGAACTCGCCCGAGGAGGCGAGCAGGAACTCGACGGTGCCCGCGCTGCGGTACCCGATCGCCTCGCCGGTCGCGACGGCGGCCTTGCAGATCGACTCGCGCAGCGCCGCGGAAAGGGCCGGGCTCGGCGCCTCCTCCACGATCTTCTGGTGGCGCCGCTGGATGGAGCATTCGCGCTCGTACAGGTGCACGACGCGGCCGTGCGCGTCGCCGAAGATCTGGACCTCGACGTGGCGCGCGCCCTCGAGGTAGCGCTCGAGGTAGACCGTCGCGTCGCCGAACCCCGAGAGCGCCTCGCGCGAGGCCGACCCAACCGCCTCGGCGAGCGCGCCCGCCTCGCGCACGACGCGCATGCCGCGCCCGCCGCCGCCGGCCGACGCCTTCACGAGGACGGGCAGGCCCAGCTCCCTGCCGAGCCGCTCGATCGCCGCGCGCGGCGCGTCCGGTTCGAGCGTGCGGCTCGGGAGCTGCGGCACCCCTGCCGCCTGGAGCAGCCGCTTCGCCTCGAGCTTCGAGCCCATCGCGGCGATCGCCTCCGGCGTGGGACCGACGAAGACGAGGCCCGCGTCACGGCAGGCGGCGGCGAACGCGGCGTTCTCGGAGAGGAAGCCGTAGCCCGGGTGCACCGCGTCGGCGCCGGCGCGCCGGGCGGCGTCGACGATCGCGTCGCCGCGCAGGTACGACTCGGCGGGCGTCGCGCCGCCGAGCGCGACGGCGAGGTCCGCCTCGCGCACGAAGGGGGCGTCGCGGTCGGGCTCGGAGAAGACGGCAACCGTCTCGATCCCCATCGCCCGGCACGTGCGCTGGACGCGGCGGGCGATCTCGCCCCGGTTCGCGATCAGTAGTCTTCGCATCGCCGCCTCACATCCGGAACACGCCGAACTCGCGGGCGCCGGCGATCTCGTTCGAATGGACCGCGGAGAGCGCGAGGCCGAGCGCGGTGCGGCTGTCGCGCGGGTCGAGAACGCCGTCGTCCATCATGCGCCCGCTCGTGAAGGCGGCGAGCGACTCGCGCTCGATCTGCTCTTCGATCGCGCGGCGCCGCTTCGCGTCCGCCTCCTCGTCGAAGGGGCGCCCCGTGGCCGCGGCCGCGGCGCGCGCCACGATCGAGAGCGTGCCCGCGAGCTGCTCGGGCCCCATCACGGCCGTCTTCGCGTTGGGCCAGAGGAAGAGGAAGCGCGGGCGGTAGGCGCGCCCGCTCATGCCGTAGTTGCCGGCGCCGTAGGAGCCGCCCACCTGGAGCGTCAGGTGCGGGACGGCGCTGTTCGACACCGCGTTCACCATGAGCGAGCCGTGCTTGATGATGCCGCCCTGCTCGTAGCGCTTGCCGACCATGTAGCCGGTCACGTTCTGGACGAACACGAGCGGCGTGTCGATCTTGTTGGCGAGCTGGATGAACTGCGCCGCCTTCTGGGCCTCCTCGGAGAAGAGGACGCCCTG
>DATAGA010000442.1:0-2238 GCA_036257215.1 Myxococcota bacterium | reverse complement strand
CCCATCACGGTGCACACGTGCCCCGCGGCGAGGAACGCCTGCACCCGCGAGTCGGGCGCGCCGGCGATCGCCTCGAGGGCGGGCGGCACGCGCACGTGGGAGACGAGCAGAGAAAAGTTCTCGAGCTTGCGCGCGCGGGCGAAGCGCGCCGCCACCGCCACGGCGGGAGCCGTGGTTTCGAAGCCGACCGCCAGGAAAACCACGCGCCGCTCCGGCATTCGCTCCGCCAGACGGGCCGCGTCGAGCGGCGCGTAGACGACGCGGACGTCCCCGCCGCGCGCGCGAGCGGACAGCAGATCGTCCTTCGAGCCCGGCACGCGCAGCATGTCGCCGAAGGTGCACACCACCGCGTCGGTGCGCTCGGCGATCGCGACGGCAAGGTCGAGCGTCTCGAGCGGCGTCACGCACACGGGGCAGCCGGGGCCGTGGAGCAGCGACACCGCCGGGGCGATCAGCTCGTCGAGCCCGTACTGGAGGATCGCGTGGGTCTGCCCGCCGCAGACCTCCATGATCGTCCAGCTGCGGGTTGCGCGGCGAAGGATGTCGGCCGCGAGCGCCCGCGCGAGGCGCGCGTCGCGGTACTCTTCGACGAACCTCACGGGCCTTCTTCCGCCGCGGCCGCCTCGGTCAGGAGCGCCAGGCTCGCCGCCGCGGCCCTCTCGTCCAGGCGCTGGAGCGCCACGCCGGCGTGGACCAGCACCCAGGTCCCGACCTCGGCCTCGGGGAGGGTCTCGAGGCACACGCGTACGCGGACGCCGCCGAAGTCGACGCGCGCCATGCGGAGCCCGTCCTCCTCGAAGACCGCGGCGACGCGACCCGGAACCGCGAGGCACACGGCTACGCCCGTCCGTCCCGGACCCAGTCGAGCCAGGCTTCCATCCCGATCCCGCTGCGCGCCGACAGCACGAGGTGCGGGAGCCCGGGCCGAACCGCGCGCGCGCTCGCGGCGCAGCGCGCCACGTCGAAGTCGACGTGGGGCAGGAGGTCGGCCTTCGTGATCACGAGCAGGTCCGCGGACGCGAAGAGCGCGGGATACTTCTCCGGCTTCTCGTCGCCCTCGGGAGCGGAGACCAGCACCGCGCGCCGGCGCTCGCCACACGGAAAGGGCGCGGGGCACACGAGGTTGCCCACGTTCTCGATCCAGAGCCGCTCGACGCCCCCGAGGTCGAGCTCGTCCAGCGCGTGCGCCACCAGGTGCGCGTCGAGGTGGCAGAGCGCGCCCGTCGCCACCTGCACCGCCCGCGCGCCGCGCGCCGCGACGCGCCGGGCGTCGTGATCCGTCGCGCAGTCGCCCTCCACGACGGCTTCGCGCGCGGCGGCGGCGCGCCCGAGGCGCTCGAGGGTCGCTTCGAGGAGCGCCGTCTTCCCCGCCCCCGGGCCCCCCAGGAGGCCGATCGAGTCGATCCCGAGCGCGGCGAGGCGGGCTCGCAGGCGTTCCGCCTGCGCCCGGTTGTGGGCGAGCAGCGAGGCCTCGACGGCGAGCCGACGGCCGCTCCGCTCCGGAGGGTGCTCGTGGCTGCGCGCGCGGGGGGAGAGAGCGAGCTCCGGGGCGCCGGGCACGTGCGCTTCGCAGCCGCAGGTTCCGCACATCAGGTGACCTCCAGCTCGCGGAGCACGAGATCGCGCCCCGAGACGCGTGCGATGCGGAGCTCCGCGCCGGCGGCGCGCGTGCCGGCCGCGCAGAGCGGGAACACCGCGGCGAGCGCTTCCGGGGCGACCCCGGCCCATTCGCCGACCGCGAGGTCGAGCGCCAGGATGCGGTCCGCTCCGGCGGCTTCGAGCCGGCGCTCCGCCAGGTCGAGCAGCGCCAGACAGAGCTTCGCCTCATGCATCGTCGGGTCGCTCCAGTTCCGGCCCGAGCAGCTCGGTCGCGATCGCGAGGGCGGTCTCGGCCGCTTCGCGCGCCGCCGCAGACACGGCCGGCGTGAGAGCCGAGCCGCCCGCGTCGCCCAGCTCGACCCCGAGCACCTCGATCCGGGCCGGCGCGCGACCGAGAGCCTCTGCGAGCGCCAACGCGTCGGCCACGCCGAGCGCGTGCGACGACGGGCGCAGCGCCCGGGCGAGCTCGCCGCGGGCGAGTCGCTGCACGCTGCCGGCCGCCGCGCCGGTGCGCGCCGCGTCGACCACGATCGCGGCGTCGGCGCCCTCGAGCGCGTCGAGGAGGTCGGGCACCGGCCGCTCGCAGCGGTGGACCGACACGCCGGCGGGCAGCGCTCGGCGCGAGAGTGCCTCGGCTGC
>DATAGA010000432.1:0-2098 GCA_036257215.1 Myxococcota bacterium | reverse complement strand
GCGCGCCGGCGTCAGCCGCGGCGCCCGCGCCGACGCATGCGCTGGCCCCACGGCGGCGCGCGACTTGGCCCTTGCCCGGGTGCCCCGCGCCGCAGTACCCAAGGCGTCGTGGCCGAGCCTCGACCCGTCTCGCCCGACCCGAGCCAAGAGCTCGTGCGCCGCTTCGCGGAGGCGTGGGCTCAGCCGCGGCTCGAGCGCTTCCTCGCGCTGCTCGCGCCCGACGTGCTGCTGCTCCAGCCCGTGACCCCGCCGGTGCGCGGCCATGCGGCCGCGCGCGCCGAGTTCGCCCGGCTCCTCGCGTGGCAGCCGGACCTCGTCGGCACGGTCGACCGCTGGGCCGCGGAGGGCGACACGGTGCTCGTCGCGTGGCGCCTGCGCTTCACGCTCGGGCGCAGCCCGTTCGAGCTCCGCCTCGTGGACCGCATCGTCCATCGCGACGGGCTGATCGTCGAGCGCGAGGCCTACTTCGACTCGCTGCGCTTTCTGCTCGCGACGCTGCGCCGGCCGAGCGCGTGGGGCGGGTACCTGCGCTACCGCGGCTACCTGCCCGCGCGGTCGGGGCGCGCGTAGAGGACCCCGCTCACTCCGCGCCGGGCGGCGCGCCGCGTCGCTCGTCGGGCCGCTGCGCGTCCGACGGGTTCGCGCGGGAGGATGCGGGCGGGTACGCGGAGAGCCCCGCCACCGCCGTTCGGATCTCGCCGAAGAGGCGGGCGTTCCCGTGGAGCTGCGCGAGCAGAAACGCGAGGAGGAGCGCCGCCGCGGGACGCTCGAGCCGGCGCGCGCGCGCCCCGGCGGCGTCGAACGCGCATGCCACCACGAGCAGCACGAAGAGCGTCCAGTTGCACGCGTACAGGATGCGGTCGTTGCCGAAGAGCGAGTGGAAGGCCGCGTTGAACGCGACCAACGCGAGGGCGAGGAGCACCGCGGGCCGCCGCAGCACGCGGGTCGCGCCCGCGAGCGCCACGCCGAGGACGGCGAACCAGAGCGCAAAGGCGACCGCGCGCGTGCGGTAGGCGGCGCGGCCCGCCTCCTCGATCGAGGCCATCGGCCGCCCGTCGTTCCAGCTCCGCTCGGCGGCGGGCGCCAGCACCGAGTCCACGGCGAAGTGGCGCACCAGGATCTTCGCCGTCTTCGCGGGCGTCTCGAGCCAGCGCCCCCACTCGACCCAGCGGCTCTCGCGCGTGAGCTGCGTCGGGCGGGCGGTGGCTGCGTCGGGGTAGACGAGTTGCTGGACGGCCCCGAGCGCGGCGACCAACGCGAGCGCGAGGGCCGTGGAGCCCGCGGCCCGGACGAGGCTGCGCCGCGCATCGCGCCAGTCCTTCGGCCGGACCCGCGCGTGCCGGAAGAGGGCGAAGACCGCGACCGGCACCGCGTTCGAGACCAGCACCGCGATCGAGTAGACGGCCGCCAGCTGGAAGCGCCACTCCGACGCGGGCCTCTGGAGCGCGACGAACGTGAGCGCGGCGAGGCCGAGCGCCGAGAAGATGAAGGTCTCCGGGACGCTGGCGAAGACCCAGTGCGCGGTGGATACGGCGAGCACGGCGGCGAAGGCCCAGGCGAGAAGGGGACGCACGCCGCTCGCGCGGAACACGTACAGCGCGAGTACGGCGGAGGCGGCGCCGGCGGCCGCCGTGAGCGTCGCCGAGGCGACCTTGCGCGCCGCAGGTCGCGCCAGGCCCGCGGCGGCGAGCCCGTTGGTGAGGCCGCGCCCGAGGGGGTGGTGCAGCAGCACGAACGCCGGGTGCGTCGACGAGCGCCGGCCGACCTTGTCCCGCGGTCCCGTGAGGTCGGCGTGGGCGCGCCGCGTGTCCGCGCGGAAGAGGACGTCGTTGTACTCGTACACGCCGGTATCAGCGAGCTGGCGCGCGCCGAAGCCGTACAGCGCGAGGCACACGAGGACCAGCGCCGCGACCGACGCGCGCTCGCGCCCCGCTCGAGCCCGCGCAGAGCGAGCCGGGGCCGGGCTCGCGCCCCCCGCATCCTCGGACGCCACCGCGCGGAACGTAGGGATTCGCCGCCCGGCCCGCAGAGCGGCCGGGCCGGTCTCAGCGAGCCGCGGTCTCGCTCTCCGCGCGTAGCACCAGCGCCCACGGATCCG
>DATAGA010000419.1:0-3616 GCA_036257215.1 Myxococcota bacterium | reverse complement strand
TCGGCGTCACGCCGGCCCGCTACCGCCTGGGCGCCCGCCGCCGATCTCCTCGCGGATCACCTGCTCCAGATCCACCAGCGCCCGGCGGCCGTCGCCGCGGAACGTCGAGCCGTGCATGATCGCGAGCGTCCTCGGCTCGAGCGCCGCCAGCCGGCGCAGCGTCGCGTCGGTGTAGGGCGTGTAGGGCATGTCGTTCGCGAGCGGCCCGCTCGCGCCGGCGCGGATGGCCTCGCGGGCCACACCGACGACGTCGGACTCGGTCGCGGGCTCGGGATCGCCCGGCTGGAAGAAGAGGTCGGAGCAGAAGAGCGTGCGGGACGCCTCGTCGAAGAAGACGCCGGCGTCCCAGCAGTGCGGCACGTGGGGCGTGGCGAGGAAGCGGATCCGGTGCGAGCCCGTCTCCAGCGCCTCGCCGTCCGCCAGCGCCCGCGCGGGCCGGTCGGCGTAGTCGTTCAGCATGACGATCACGCCCACGGTGCTGCACGCCGCCTCCGCCCGCGGCGCGACGCGCAGGAACTCGTTCAACGCGCCGCACTCGTCGGGCTCGAAGTGGCTGAAGCCGATCCAGCGCAGCGTCGCCGGGTCGATCACCTTCGAGACCCCTGCGAGCGTCGCCGGGAACATCTTCCGCATGCCCGCGTGCATGAGGAAGGGCTCGCGGTCCTTCACCAGAAACTGGTTGAACTGGATGCCGAACTCCGGATGGAACGTCGAGATCCGGTAGACGTCGGGCGCGACCTCGGTGACCTGGGTGTCCATGCCCCTAGGCTAGCCGACGTCGGCGAGGGCGAGGCGGTCCCCGTAGCGGCGCTGCACGGCGTCGGCGAGGCGCGGCGCGCGGCGCAGGCCCGGGTCGGCGCGGAGCGTCGCGAGCGCAGCCTCGCGCGCCGCCGCGACGAGGCGCGCGTCGCGCACGAGGTCCGCGATGCGCAGGTCCGGCAGGTGGCCGTGCTGGCGCGTGCCGAGGAACTCGCCCGGGCCGCGGATGCGCAGGTCCGCGTCCGCGATGAGGAAGCCGTCCTGCGTCTCGAGCAGCGCGCGCAGGCGGGCCTCGCTGTCCTCGGTGGACGCGCGCGCGACGAGGAGGCACGTGCCGGGCCGCACGCCGCGGCCGACGCGGCCGCGCAGCTGGTGGAGCTGCGCAAGCCCGAACCGCTCGGCGTGCTCGACGATCATGAGCGTCGCCTCGGGCACGTCGACCCCGACCTCGATCACGGTGGTCGACACGAGCACCTGGGTCTCGCCCGCCTCGAAACGCGCCATCGCACCGGCGCGCGCCGCGGCGTCGAGGCGCCCGTGCACGAGGTCGACTGCCGCGCGCGGCAGCGCGGCACGGATGCGCTCCGCCTGCTCGGTCGCGGCGCGCAGGTCCGAGCGCTCCGTCTCCTCCACGAGCGGGTAGACGACGTAGGCCCGCTCGCCCCGCGCGAGCGTCTCGCGCAGCAGCTGGAGCACCCGCTCGCCCTCGCCCGGGCGGAGCAGGTCGGTCGTCACCGGGTGCCGGCCGGGCGGCAGCTCGTCGATCACGGAGAGGTCGAGGTCGCCGTAGACCGTGAGGGCGAGCGTGCGCGGGATCGGCGTCGCGGTCATCACGAGCTGGTGCGGCGCCGCGCCCGCGCCCTTCCCGGCGAGTGCCGCGCGCTGGAGCACGCCGAAGCGGTGCTGCTCGTCGACGATCACGAGCCCGAGGCGGGCGAAGGCGACGCCGCCCTGCACGAGTGCGTGCGTCCCGATCACGAGGTCGAGCTCGCCGGCCGCGGCGGTCGCGCGCACCTCCGCGGCTCGCGCCCGCGGGAGCGACGCGGTGAGGAGGCCGGTGCGCAGGAGCGGCCGCGCCTTCCCTCGGCCGTCCAGCCGGCGCAGCGTGCGGTCGTGCTGCTCGGCGAGGAGCTCCGTCGGCGCCATGAGCGCCGCCTGATGGCCCGCGCGCGCGACCGCGCACGCCGCGAGGAACGCGACCGCCGTCTTGCCGCTCCCGACGTCGCCCTGGAGCAGCCTGTGCATCGGGTGCGGTCGCGCGAGGTCCGCGCGGATCTCGCCCCACGTGCGCTCCTGCGCGCCGGTGAGGCGGAACGGCAGCCGCGCGCGCAGCGCCGCCGCATCGTCGTCCGAGACGCGCAGCGGGATGCCGGGCTCGCGCTCCCGGGCGGCGCGCCGCAGCGCCAGGCCCACTTCGAGCAGGTAGAGCTCCTCGAGGATCAGGCGCTCGAACGCAGGCCCGCGCCGCTCCCCGATCGCCGCGACGTCGCCCGGCTCCGGCCGGTGCACCGCGCGCAGCGCGTCCGGCACGTCGGGCAGCCCGCGCTCCCGAACGAGCCGCGCCGGAAGGTAGCCCGGCGCGAGGTCGGCGTGGCGCGCGACGGCCAGCTCGACCGCGCGGCGCAGCGTGCGCGGAGGCAGCCCTTCGACCGCCGGGTAGTCGGGTACGACGCCGAGGTGGCCGGCCGCCTCCGCCGCGTCCTGCAGGCGCTCGAGCTCGGGGTGGATCACCTCCTTCGAGAACCGGTAGCGCCGCACGTCGCCCGTCACGAGCAGGCGCGCGCCCTTCTTCACGGTGCCGGCGAGCCCTTCGGGCGCGCGGAACCACTTGAGCGAGATCGTGCCGGTCTCGTCGCCGAGCACCGCCTGAAACACCCGGCGCGGCCCGCGCCGCACGCCGGTGTCGACGACGAGCACCTCGCCGGCGAACGTCGCGCGCAGGCCCACCTGCAGCGAGCCGATCTTCGCGAGGCGCGTGCGGTCGTCGTAACGCGCGGGGAGCTGGAAGAGCAGCTGCTCGACGGTGCCGAGCCCGCGCCGCGCGAGCGCATCGGCGCGGCGCGCGCCCACACCGGGAAGCGACGCGACCGAGCGCGCGAGCGCCTCCCGCGCGTACTCGGGCGCGGCCAGCGCCTCGAGCTCCACGCGCGCGGCCGCGAGCGCGGACGCCCGCTCGGCCGGCTCGTCGGGCAGCGCGGCGAAGCGGCGCTCCAGGGCCGCGAGGCGCGCCTGCGCGTCGGGAGGGATCGCGAGCCCCGCGGCGCGCTCGAGGGCCGCGCGCACGGTCGCCTCGAGCCCCCGCACGCGCCCCGCCCGGGCGGAGCCGTCGGCCGCGGCGAACCGCAGCGGCGCGAGGGCCGCCTCCAGCGCGGCCGCGAACGGGCCCGTGGCCTCAGGAATTCGGGTGGATCTCCTGGAGCGGCCGCACGCCGATCGTGCCGAGCCGCATGGCGCGGATCGCGCCGGCCGCGGCGCGCAGCGCCGCAAGGGTGGTGAAGTACGGAAGCCCGCGGTTCAGCGCCGCGCGCCGGATGGCGAACGAGTCGCGCAGCGCCTGCGGCTCCGAGGAGACGGTGTTGAACACGAGGTCGATCTCGCCGCCCTCGATGAGTTGGACGACGTCGGGCTCGCCCTGCCCCACCTTCGGCGCGACCTCGACGCGCAGGCCGAGCGCCCGCAGGTCGCGCGCCGTGCCCGGCGTCGCGACGAGCGCGAAGCCGCCCGCCGCGATCTCGCGCAGCGCCTCCCCGAGGCGCGCGCGGTCCTCGCGCCGGAGCGAGACGAGCGCGCGGCCGCCCTTCGGGATCGAGTTGCCCGCCTCGATCTGCGCCTTGGCGTAGGCGCGGCCGAAGTCCGA
>DATAGA010000364.1:0-4734 GCA_036257215.1 Myxococcota bacterium | reverse complement strand
CTCGGCCCCGCGCCGGCCGCGGCCGCCCCCGAGCCCCACCCCCCGGGCCTCCTGCGCCGCCTCTTCAGCAAGGGCGCGTAGGAATCACCGGCGCAGCAGCGGGTCGATCTCCGACGGCGGGTGGCGGTGCATGCGGATGATAGTCGCGGGGCGGCCTGCGGCGTCGCGGTGCGGGTTCCACCAGTCCCAGACGACCGCGCCGTCCGGCGTCACCTCGAACGCGTGGCCGCGGTCGCTCTCGGCGACGAGCGTGTTGCCGTTCGGGAGGCGCTGCGCGCTGCCGCGGCTCGCGGTGTAGAAGTCGGTCGGGGTCGGCGCGCGCCACTCCCAGACGACCCTGCGCGCGACCGGATCGAGCTCCACGACGCGCGACCAGCCCTCGCCGAGGCGGTTGTCGAAGAGCAAAACGTTCCCGCCCTCGAGCAACGACGCGCAGTGCGGCCCGCGGATCTCGCCCTGGCCCCAGGTCCAGACGACCTCCTCCTTCGCCCAGTCGAACACCGCGATCGCGTCCTGGTTGCGCATCGAGACGAGGACGTTGCCGAGCGCGTAGAGCGGGTGGCGCGACGCGAGCTCCGGGCGCGCCATCCACTCGACGGAGTTGGCGTGGAGGAGGTCCATGAGCCGGCGCTCGCCGAGCGGGCGCTTCTTGACTTGGAGCACGCGAAAGACGTCGGGACGCGCGAGCAGCATGGGGACGAGGAGCTTGCGCTCCTGCACCACCCCTTCCGGAGTCACGATCGCGACGCCCTCGTCGCGCACCTCCGCGTCGGTCGCGACGGCGGGCACGACCCGGTCTTCGGACACGAGCGCGAGGAGCCGGCCGTCGGGGGCCACGTTCACGTCGTGGTGGACGGGGATCGGCAGCCGCCAGCGTACGGCGCCGTCGAAGCTGCGGCGCTCGAGGTAGCGCGCCTGGTCGGCGAGCCGCCCGCCCTCTGGCTTCTCCGACGCGCTCCCGACGACGAGGAGGTCGCCGCCGGGAAGGAGCCGCACGTGCGACCAGTGCCCCGGCCCGGGCGCCTCCCACACGCGCACGGCGCGGCCGTCCGGATCGAGCAGCTCGGCGCGCCGGAGCGGCCGGCTCGCGTAGAGGCTGTAGCCCGGCGCCGAGCGCGCCGGGTCGCGCGCGACGACGCCGCTCTTCGCCGCGGGCGGCGCCTCGGCCGAGAAGTCGACGTAGCCGAGCGCGCGCAGCTGCTCGAGCTCCTCGGGGCTCGCGGCGCGCGGCGGCTTCGGTGCATCGGCAGCGGCCCCGAGAGACAGCGACGCGACGAGCGCGAGCCCCGCGAAGCTCCAGAACGCACGCCCCCCGGTCGATCGCATCGCGCGGCGCAGGGTAGCGAGCCGCGCCGTCAGCGCGGCACGCCGACGGACCACCAGTCGATCGGAAGCTCCTGCGCGCTCTGTCGGTTCTCGAGCCCGGCCTGCGCGCGCGCGCGCAGCGTCGCGAACGCGCTGTAGTCGGGATGGGCGTCGATCAGCGCGACCGCCTCGCCGTAGAGCGCAGCGGCGTCGCCGCGCCGGCCGAGCGCGTCCAGCAGGAGCCCGCGCTGGACGAGCCCCTGCACGCGCACCTCGTAGGGCGCCTCGGGAGCGACGGCGGGCGCGAGCGCGTCGGACGCCGCGTCCGTCTCGCCCATCGCGTAGAGCGTCGTCGCGCGGCCGAGCGCGAGCCGCGCCGGGTCGAGGAGCGCGGGCTCCTGGTCCGCGAGCGCGTCCCAGAGCGCGCGCGCCGCCGCCGGCTTTCCCGTCTGCTGGAAGGCGATCGCGCGCCGCGCCGTCGCGACCGCCTGCGCCTCGGGGGCGAGCGCGCCGCTCGCGAAGCCCGGATCCGCCGGTAGATCCGGTACGCCCGCGGCCGGCTCGCCCGTCGCGGTGAAGACGTGGTAGGCGCCGAAGGGCGCGTAGGGCTGGAGCGACGTCGAATGCCACAGCAGCCCCTTCGCCGGCTGCACCACCGCCGCGTTCAGCACGAAGAGGTTGCCGACGCTGTTCGCGTTGGCGTACCGGTGCCCAGCGCGGTCGCGGAGGATTTCCGCGGCGACGACGGGCGTCAGCTGCCCGAGGCGTCGCGACACCGCAGCCTCCATGTCGGCGAGCCGCGTGTACGAGTCGGGGTGGCGGTAGAGGTCGTGCGGCTGCATCTCGGACGTGCGCGCGTGGTTCGCCTGCGCGAACCAGTCGCCGTCGGGCCGGAACACCGCGCAGCCGCTCGCCGGGCGGCACTCGAGCATCGCGAGGTCGCCCGCGGCGTCCATCATGACCATGAAGCACGAGATGCCGAGCCGGTCCGACTCGCGGAAGATGCGGATGCCTTCCTCGACCGTGCGCGCGCGCTGCAGCGCGCGCCGGTGCGGCCACGACGGGCGCACGAGCGTGACGAGCGGCTCGGTCTCGAAGAAGTTGAACGAGAGCGCGAAGCCGGCCTCGTTGAGGCCGATCACCGGCAGCGGGTTCAGCGGCCAGCGCACCGAGAGGAAGCGCAGGTCGCCGTTGGTCGGCGCGTAGTGGCTGATTAGCGGGCGGCGCAGGCCGCCGGCGTCGTCCCAGTCGGCGTTCCTGCCGAGGAGCGGCCCGCCGTCGGCGGTGGCGCTGCGCGTCGCCGCGAACACGGTCGACGCCGCGACGAGCCCGTACTGGGCGCGCAGCACCTCGCGCCGCGGGCGTCCGAGCCCGTCCGCCACGCCGCCCGCCTCGGCGAACCAGCCGCTCTCGTCTCCGAAGCGCCCGAGCCCGCTCGCGATCGGGATGACGAGTCGCTCCGCGACCCGCGCGAGCACCCCGCCGCGCTCGAGCGCGCGTCGGTACTCGGCGCGCTGGAAGTCGTAGACCCGCCGCAGGTCGTCGCCGAGGAGCTCCGCCTGCTGTCGACCCATCTCGGTGTAGGACCCGCGCAGGTACACGACGGTCAGATCGCCGTAGTCCTCGCGGCGGGGCACCTCGAGCGCGGGTCTCGCCTCCGGCGCGGGCTCGGAACGCGCGGGTGCAGGCGCAAGCGCGACGACCGCGAGCGCGAGAAGAGCGAGCGCGGCGGGTCGCTGCTGCATGGATCGCCTCCTGGCCCGGCCGCGGGCCGGCCCGGCCAGACCATGCGCCGCGTCGGCGCGCTCAGCCACTGCGCGCGGGCCTCCGATAGGATCTGCGCCGGACGGGAGGACCCTCATGCAGAGCGCCCCGGCGCGGCGACGACTCGCAGCAGCCCTCATCTTCGCGGCGGCCGCCGCGGCCGCCGGGCTCCCGAGCCCGGGCCAGGCCTTCGGCGAGCCGGCGCGCCAGGTGCTGATCGAGGCGACGCTCGTCGTCGCCGGCCGCCACGACGGCATCATCGCGGACCTCGGCCCGTTCCTCCGGAACCAGCGCATCGACCCGGCCACCGAGGCCGCGCTCGCGACCGACGTCGCGCAGGCGGCGACCGACGGTGCGGCGGCGCTCGCCGCCCTCCAGGCCGACCCGCTGCTCGGGACCCAGGAGGGTGCGGCGGCGCTGGTCCTGCTCAGCATCGCCGGCGCCGAGAACCAGCGCCTCGCCGACCTGCTCGCCGAAGACGGTGAGCCGAAGGCCGGCAAGCTCGCCGCTCGCGCGCGCAGCGCGCGCGACCTCGAGTTCGCCGCCGTGAACGCGCTCCAGGGCCGCTCCAGCCGCTTCCCGCTCGACGGCGCCCTCGAACGGTCGGTGGAGACCTTCTACGGCGAGGTCTTCGACCTCTTCCCGTTCCTCGCCCAGCACGGCCTTCCGACGGGCGTCGATCCGCTGTTCGAGCCCTTCAGCGGCGGCCCGAAGGGAAAGCTCGTCGAACGGGCCGCGTTCGTTCCCGGCCCGGACGTGCGCGCGAAGATCAAGAAGAACGAGCTCGAGGTCTCGAGCAGCGGGCGCGACCCGGTGAGCGGGAGCCTCGTCTTCGACGTCGCGCTCAACGACGACTTCGCCGTGTACATGACGCTCAAGCTTCCTCCGAACCTGTCGAACGAGGCGCGCGCGCGTCTGAATGGCTACTCCGCCGGCCTCCAGCTCGCGAGCGACGCGAGCGCCAACCCGGCGGAGCTCGTGACGATCGAGCACTTCACGACGCCGGACGGCTTCGCCCAGAGCGTTCTCGCGACGAAGACCGGGACCGTCGCCACGTTCCCCCACCCGACTGCGGACCCGACGCGAGAGCTCGTGACGTTCTTCGTGAAGAACGACACCAGCGTCACCGCCGGAGCGCTGCTGCGCGACGCGGGCGGCGAGCTCCTCGTCTCCGACGACGTGCCGACGCTCGCCGACCTGCCCGTCCTGAGCCTCTTCTTCCGGAACAGCCAGAAAGTGAAGCTCCTCGCGGACGACCTCGTGATCTACGTGACGCCGGTCCTGATCAGCGAGGCGACCCCGAAGTAGACGCCGCGGGCCGCCCGGCGCCATCCGCCGTACCTTCTCCTGGCGATCGCCCTTACCCGGGGCAGCGAGGAGACGGCGATGCACGTCGGCATGGGTGTGATCTTCCAGGGCATCGGCGAGGGGCGGAGCGACCGCGAGGTCTACCAGCACGAGCTCCGCCTCGGGGACCTCGCCGAGCCGCTCGGCTTCGAGTCGCTCTGGGGGGTCGAGCACCATTTCACCGACTACACCATGTGTCCGGACGTGCTCCAGTACCTGACCTACTTCGCCGGGCGCACGGAGCGGCTCCAGCTCGGCTCGATGGTGGTCGTGCTTCCGTGGCACCACCCGATGCGCGTCGCGGAGCAGGTCGCCGTG
>DATAGA010000354.1:0-7630 GCA_036257215.1 Myxococcota bacterium | reverse complement strand
CTACCTGGTGCGGGCGGAGGTCGCCAGCCCCGACTAGCCGCGGAAGACCGCCCGCGATGCCGGCGGGACCGGAGCCATCCGCTTCCGGGGAGAAGCGGCACGCCCGCGGCTCTCAGTCCCCGAGCGGCGCGCTCCGATACGGCCCGGGTGGACCTCGACGGCCGCGACTTCGCGGGCTGCCTGCTCGACTCGCTGCGCTCGGGCGTCGTCGCGATCGACGCCGAGGGCGTGCTGCGGCTCGCGAACCCGGCCGCGCGCCGCATCCTGGGCCTCGGCCCCTCCGACACGGGCCGTCCGTGCGACGAGGCGCTCGGCGGCGAGCCGCTCGTGCCCGCGCTGCTGCGCTCGGCGCTGCGGGGCGGCGAGTCGCCGGGCCGCGCCGAGCTCGCCCTCGGCGCGGGCCGGGGGGAAGCGCGCTCGATCGGGTTCACGCTCGCCACCGTGCGCGACCGCGCGGGCGCCGTGCGCGGCGCCGCGCTCTTCTTCCGCGACCTCCAGCCGCTCGAGCGCATGGACGAGCAGGAACGGCTGCACCGGCGCCTGGCCGCGCTCGGCGAGATGGCGGCCGGACTCGCCCACGAGATCCGCAACCCGCTCGCCAGCCTCGGCGTCCTGACGGAGCTGCTGCGCCGGCGCCTTCCCGCGGACCCCGAGGCGCGCGCGCTCGCGGACGAGCTGCGCGGCGAGATCCGCGCACTCGAGGCGACGGTCGGCGCGGCGCTCGATTTCGTGAAGCCCGCGGCTCCTGCGCTCGCGACGGTCGACGCGGTCGACGCGCTCGAGAGCGCACTCGCGGCGGTGCGCGCGCGCCTCTCGTACGACGGGCGTCTCGAGCGCGTGTATGCCGAGCCAGCGCCGATCGTCCAGGGCGACCCCGAGCAGCTGCGCGCCGCGCTGGCCAACGTCGTCGCGAACGCGCTCGAGGCGCTGAGCGGCGTCCCGCGCCCGGCGCTCGCTCTGCGGGTGGGGTCGCGGCCCTCGGACGCGAGCCGCGCGGTGCTGCGGCTCCCGGCCGGCGCCCAGCTCCCGGAAGGCGGCCGGCGCGAGGTCGTGATCGAGGTCGCGGACAACGGCCCCGGAGTGCCCACGCCGCTGCGCGAGCGCATCTTCTACCCCTTCTTCAGCACCAAGCGCACCGGGTCCGGCGTCGGGCTCGCCCTCGCGCACAAGATCGTCGTCAGCCACGGCGGGGCGCTCGAGGTCGACGACACCCCGGGCGGCGGCGCGACCTTCCGGATCGTGCTGCCCGAGGCCGAGGCGCCGTGAGCGCGCGTCGCGCCCGGATCCTCGTGGTGGAGGACAACGCGTCCCTGCGCCGCGGCGTCGTCCGCGCGCTGCGCGAGCGCTTCTCGGAGGTCGACGACGTGGCGGACGGCGCGCGCGCCCGGGAACGGCTGCTCGACCGCGGTGTCGAACCCTACGACGTGGTGGTGACGGACCAGCGGCTCCCCGGCGCCGACGGCGTCGAGGTGCTGCGGGCGGCCCGCCGCCGCGACGCGCGGACCGCGGTGGTGCTGATGACGGCATACGGCACGATCGAGGGCGCCGTCGATGCGATGAAGCTCGGCGCCTTCGACTTCGTGCAGAAGCCGTTCGAGCTCGAGCAGCTCGAGCTGCGCGTGGAGCGCGCGGCGGAGCACGCGCGCCTCCTCGGCGAGGTCGCGACGCTGCGCGAGGAGCGCGCAGCGCGCGTCGGCGGCGCCGACATCGTCGGCACGAGCGAGGCGATGCGCGCGGCCGTCGAGCTCGCCCGGCGCATCGCGCCGAGCCGGTCCACGGTGCTGCTGACGGGCGAGACCGGCACGGGAAAGGAGCTCGTGGCCGGGCTCGTCCACGGCGCCTCTCCGCGCGCCGGCCGCGCCTTCGTGAAGGTGAACTGCGCGGCGCTCCCGGAGACGCTGCTCGAGTCGGAGCTGTTCGGCCACGAGCGAGGCGCGTTCACGGGCGCCGACCGCCTGCGCACGGGCCGCTTCGAGCAGGCCGACGGTGGCACGCTCTTCCTCGACGAGATCGGCGACATGAGCGCCGCCACGCAGGTGAAGCTGCTGCGCGTGCTGCAGGACGGCGAGTTCCACCGCCTCGGCGGGGCGCGCGCGCTGCGCTGCGACGTGCGCATCGTGGCTGCGACCAACCGCGACCTCGAAGCGGAGGTGGGGGGCGGCCGCTTCCGCGAGGACCTCTACTTTCGGCTGAACGTGATCCGGATCCACCTGCCGCCGCTGCGCGAGCGCGGCGCCGACGTCGAGGCGCTCGCGCGCCACTTCCTCGCCGGCTTCGCACACGACCTCGGGCGGCCGCGGCTCGCGTTCTCGCAGGGGGCGCTCGCGCGGATCCGGCGGCATCGCTGGCCCGGCAACGTCCGCGAGCTGTGCAACGCGGTCGAGCGCGCGGCGCTCCTCGCAGAGGGCGACGAGCTCTGCGCGGACGCGCTGGGCCTGCCGCCGCCGGCCGCCGGCGAGGGCTCCGATCTCGCGAGCGCGGGCCTCGCGCTCGGCGCGCTCGAGCGCGCCGCGGTGCTGGAGGCGCTGCGGCGAGCGCGCTTCGTGCAGAAGGACGCGGCCGCGCTGCTCGGCGTGAGCCGCCGCAAACTCAACTACATGATCCGGCGCCTCGGGATCACCCACGCCTCGTGGCGCCGCAACCGCGGCGAGGAGGACGCTCGCGGGGTGGATCCGCACGGAATCGGGTAATCTGCTGCGCCGCGGCAGCGGTCGGGCGGTGACCGGCGGACGCCGGCGGAGCCCTTGAGGGAGGCCTCCTCGTATGGTCGACATCCGCCACTGCCGGCGCGCGCTGGCGCTGGCCCTGCTGCTCGGGGTCGCGGCGTGCGGAGACGACGCCTCGCGCATCGCGTCCCACCTCGAGCGCGGCGACGAGTACCTCAAGGAGTCGAAGTTCAACGAAGCGGTGCTCGAGTACCGCAACGTCCTCCAGCTCGATCCGAACCACGCCGCCGGTCACTACGGTCTGGCACGCGCCTACCTCGGCGGCAAGCAGGCCCAGAAGGCCTACTGGGAGCTGCAGGAGACCGTCCGCCTCGATCCGAGCAACCTCGACGCCAAGCTCGAGTACGCGCAGTTCCTCCTGCTCGGGAAGAAGGAGGAGCTCGAGGAGGCGGTAAAGCGCTCGGACGAGGTCCTCGCCGAGGCCCCGGACCGCATCGCGGCGTACCTGCTCAAGGGCCGCGCGCTCCAGTCGCTCGAGCGCTACGACGAGGCGCGCATCGCCTACGAAGAAGCGATGCGCAAGGCGCCCGAGGACCCCGGTCCGGTGCTGCTGCTCGCGACGCTCGAGCGCGAGCGCGGCGACACGAAACGCTCGGAGGAGCTCTTCCGCAAGCTCGTCGAAGTGAAGCCCGGCTTCCCCGCGTACGCCGCGCTCGCTGGCTTCCTCGCGTCGGACCGCACGCGGGACGAGGAGACGGAGCGGCTCTACACGACCGCACTCGAGAAGGCGGAGGAGCAGGAGAGGGTCCCCGCCTACGTCACGCTCGCGAACTTCTACTACTCGCGGGAGCGCTTCGCCGACTCGGAGGCCATCCTCGAGAAGGGCATCGAGGCGGTGCCGGAGCCCGCGGACGCCGACCTCATCTATACGCTGGCCCGCTTCTACCACAGCCGCGGTGACCGGCTGAAGGCGGCGTCGACGATCCAGCGCGCCGCGACGGGAGCGGTCGACGACCCCAAGCCGTCGCTCGTGCTCTCGGCCTACCGCGGCCGCATCGGGGACCTCGACGGCGCACTCGCGGCGGCGGAGGCGGCGCTCAAGGCGGCGCCGAACGACCTGACCGCCCGGCTGCGCAAGGCCGAGCTGCTCGTGGACCTCGGCTATCGCCAACAGGACCAGGCGCGCATCGACGCGGGCAAGGCGATCGTCGCCGAGGTGCTCGCGGGCGAGGTCGGGCAGCCGGAAGCGCTCTTCGTGCAGGCGAAGGTCGACCTCGCCGAGAAGAAGCCCGCGGAGGCGGCGACCGCCCTGCGGCGCGCGCTCGAGCAGCGCCCCGACTGGCCGCAGGCGCACTTCCTGCTCGGCTCCGCGCTCCTGCTCAACCGCGACCTGCCGGGCGCGCGCGCCTCCCTCTCGCGCGCGCTCGAGCTCGACGCGGCGATGCTCGAGGCCTCCCGCCTGCTCGCGCGCGTCCACGCGCAGCTCGGCGACGACGAGCTCGCGCTCGAGGTCGGGCGCAAGGCCCTGCAGCGCGGCGAGGACCGCCAGCTGCGCGTGATCATGGCCCAGAGCCTCGCGCGCCAGCGCAAGTTCGAGGACGCCGCGACGCAGCTCGAAGCGATCCCCGAGTCGGAGCGCGACGCCGAGGCCTGGTACGCGCTCGGCCGCGTGAACCTGCTGCGCGGCAATCCGCCCGGGGCGCGCCCGTGCTTCGAGAAGGCGCAGGTGCTCGATCCCACGCGCTACGAGGTGTTGCGGGCGCTGCTCGACCTCGACGTGAAGGACGGTCGGCTCGCGGAGTCGGCGCAGCGCGTGGCCGCGGCCCTGCGGGCGCGGCCCGACGACCCGCGCCTCGTCCAGCTGCAGGGCGAGACCGCGCTCTACAACGGCGACAACGCCACCGCCGAAGCGAGCTTCCAGCGCGCGATCGAGCTCGACCCGAACGACCTCTCGGCCTACGAGAAGCTCGCGCGGTACCTGATGGTGACGGGCCGCCCCGACGAGGTCGTGCGCACCTACGAGGGGGCGCTCAAGAAGAACCCGGACACGGGGAGCCTCCATCTCATGGTCGGCTCGCTCTACGAGCTGCAGGGCAAGGTGCCCGAGGCGATGCAGCGCTACGAGGACGCGGTGCGTCTCGACCCGACGCTCGCGGTCGCGAAGAACAACCTCGCGTACCTCCTCGCCGACACCGGCGGGAACCTAGACCGCGCGCTCGACCTCGCGCAGGAGGCGCGCGGCCTGCTGCCGGACAATCCGAACGCCGCGGACACCCTGGGCTGGGTGCTCTACAAGAAGAACTCCCCCGACGCGGCCGTCGTGCACCTGCGCGAGGCGGTCCGCTCCATGGAGCCCGACGACCCGCAGCTCCCCATCGTCCGCCACCACCTCGGGCTCGCCTACGAGGCGGCCGGCGACTTCGAGAGCGCGCGGGAGGCGGTCGAGCAGGCGCTCGACGAGGTCGGGGCACGCCGCAAACGCGCCGAGGCCGCGGGCCAGCCGGCCGCCGATCCGCCCTGGGTGGCCGAGCTGCAGGCGCTCCGGGAGCGGCTCCAGGCCAAGCGGAACGCCGACCCCGGGGCCGAGGGGTAGTCAAGGAGCCCTCGGGGCCGGCCGATGCATTCTCCGCCGGGGTCCCGCCGGCCGGTTGCCCGCCCTGCGCGGCGCGCCCGGACGGTGCAGGGGCGCCGGGGGAGGGGATGCCATGAGGTCCATGCTCATCGGCCTGGCCGTCGCGCTGGGTCTGGCGGCGGGGGCCGCCGCGGAGTCGCCCGCGCCCACGGCGCCGGAGGCGTCCCAGGCGGCGCCCGCGCCGCAGGCCGCCGCGCCGGCGACCGAGGCTGCGCCGGAGCAGAAGCCGGCGCCCGCCGTGGAGAAGAAGCCCGCGCCGGCGACGGAGACGAAGCCGGAGCCGGCCGCGGAGACGAAGCCGGCGGACGCGAAGCAGGCGGCCGCCCCGGCAGCGCCGCGCGCGACGCCCTCTCACGCCATCGCGCTCGGCCCGGTCGTCAAGGACGCGTCCGGCCGCGAAGGCCGCATCCACGACGTGAAGCCCGGCGACACGCTCTGGGAGATCTCGGACGCCTATCTCGGCACGCCCTGGGTGTGGCCGTCGATCTGGAAGGACAACACCGAGGTCGAGAACCCGCACCTGATCTACCCGGGCAACAAGCTGTTCGTCAGCGCGAACGAGATGCGGCTCCTCAGCGACAGCGAGGCCGCGAGCATGCTCGGAGCGGCGGGCGCCGATTCGCCCGCGGCCCTCGCGGACGGCATGCAGCTCGGCGCGCCGGCCGCCTACCGCTACACCCCGATCGAGACCGCGGGCTTCGTCAGCCTCGAGGAGCTGAACGGCGCCGCAACGATCGTCGACAGCACCGAGGAGCGCGTCTGGCTCGGCGAGCACGACGACGTGATCATCGGGCTCGGCGAGGGCGAGACCGAGGTCGGCAGCCAGTACGAGATCTTCCGCACGACGAACGTGGTCCAGGACCCCGATCTGGGCGTCCCGATCGGCCACGCGACGCTCGCGCTCGGCTGGCTCGAGGTCACCGAGGTGCACCCCGAGACGTCGATCGCGCGCATCAAGCTGTCGCGCGGCGAGATCCGCCGCGCCGACCACCTGCTGCCGCGCGAGAAGCCGAGCGCCGAGATCCAGGTCGGGCCGCGTCCGGAGGTCGAGGGCCGCGTCGTCTACACCTGGGCGGACCGGCTGGAGATGGGCCAGAACGACGTGATCTACCTGAACCGGGGCACGGCAGACGGCCTCGCCGTGGGCAGCCCGCTCGAGGTCTACCGCCCCATCGGCACCGGGATCGACCAGGCGCAGGGCCGCGAGCGCGCGCTGCCGGACGACGTCATCGCGAAGCTGCTCGTGATCTCCGCGACGCCCGAGACGGCCACCGCCGTGGTGACCCACTCCGCGACCGAGATCAACAAGGGCGACTACTTCCGCGGCTCGGACGGCATCACGCAGTGACGCTCCGCCGCCGCGCGCCGATCCTGCGGGACCGGCGCGCGGCGGCCATTGCCGCGCCGCCCGCACGGCGCGAAGCTCCGGGCGCCCCGCGGTCCCGCGGTGGACCCCGTGCGCACGCCCGACGTGCTCGACCCGCGCGACGACGCGCCCGAGGCGCTTGCCGCGCTCCACGCCTGGCTCGCGCTCCAGCGCCGGCTGGCGCTGCGGCCACAGGACGCCCGCGCCGCGCTCGCAAGCGACGCCGACGCCCTGCTCGCGAGCTGCGCCGCCGCGGACCCGGACCCGCGGGCGCGCGCGGCGCTCGCGCGCGCGGGGGTCGTCGGCCTCCCGTGGCTCTCGCCGCGCTATCCCGAGCGCTTGCGCCGCCTGACGGACGCGCCGCCGCTCCTCTGGGTGCGCGGCCCGCTCGACGCCCTCGCGGCCCCCGCCGTCGCCATCGTGGGTGCGAGGGCAGCGTCCTGCTACGGACGCGCCGTGGCGCAGGCGCTCGGTGCGAGCCTGGCGCGGGTCGGGATCGCGGTGGTCTCCGGTCTCGCGCGCGGCGTCGACGCGGCGGCGCACGAGGGAGCGCTCGAGGCGGGCGGCGTCACCCTCGCGCTCCAGGGGTGCGGGCCGGAGCGCGTCTACCCGGCGGAGCACGAGCGGCTCGCGCGCCGGATCGCCGAGCGCGGCGCGCTCGTCACCGAGCTCGCCCCCGGCACGCCCCCGCGGCCGGTGCAGTTCCCGCTGCGCAACCGCTTGATCAGCGCGCTCTCGCGCGCGGTCGTCGTGGTCGAGGCGCGCGAGCGGAGCGGCTCTCTCAGCACGGCGCGCCACGCCGCGGACCAGGGCGTGGAGGTGCTCGCGGTGCCCGGTCCGATCGACGCGCCCACCAGCCGCGGCGCCAATCGGCTGCTGCGCGACGGCGCGCGGCCGCTGCTCGAGGTGCGCGACGTGCTCGACGCGATCGGCGTGCGCGTGCGGCGCGCACCAGAGCGGCCGCGC
>DATAGA010000336.1:0-5030 GCA_036257215.1 Myxococcota bacterium | reverse complement strand
GAGCAGGTCGTTGTGGCCCCCGAGGTACTTGGTGGCGCTGTGGAGCACGAGGTCGGCGCCGTCCGCGAGCGGGGTGTGGTTCACCGGGCTCGCGAAGGTGGAGTCCACCATGACGCGCACGCCGCGCTCGTGCGCGACGCGGACGGCCTCCGGCAGGTCGATCACTCGCAGGTACGGGTTCGTCGGCGACTCGGTGAAGAAGAGCACCGTCTGCTCGCGGATCGCGTCCTTCAGGGCGATCGTGCTCGCGGGCTCGATGACGGTGATCTCGACGTCGAGCTTCGCGAGGTACTGGCGGAAGAACTGGCGCGTCCGCCGGTAGCAGTCGCTCGTCGCGATGAGGTGGCCACCGCGCGGGAGCAGCGCGAGGAACGTCGTCGTCGCCGCGCACATGCCGGACGCGAACAGGACGGCCGCCTCGGCCCCTTCGAGCGCGCAGAGCGTCTGCTCCGCGGCCCGCCAGGTCGGGTTGCTGTAGCGGCCGTACTCGTCGCGGGGAAGGCGCCCTTCGGCGTAGGCGCGCACCTCCTCCGAGTCGCGGAACCAGAACGTCGAGGTCTGGTGGATCGCCGCCGGCACGCCGGCCCCGGGCACGCTGCGCTCGGCGCCCTGGACGGCGCGGGTCGACGGGCCGGGCCCGCCGGGCTTCTCCGAATTCTCCGCCATGCTGATCCTCGGCGCTTAGCGACGGCGGGTGGCGGATCCCCGAGGCAGGAGGTCCGAGGGTCTGCAAGCGCCCGAAATCGACCCTACCCGAACCGATCGGTCAGGGTACGGCGTCCCCGCGGGACCGGCAAGCCGGCGCGGCGCCGGCTACTCCGCGCCGCGGATCTCGAGCTCCTTCTCGACGCGCTGGCGGCGCTTCTCGCGCTTGATGCGCTCCGCCTCGAGCTGGCGCAGGAGCTCGGTGTTGATCTTGCGCAGCTCGGTGAGCTCGCGCTCGCGCATGGCGCCCTCGGCCTGGGCCACGCGGAACTCGAACGCGAGCTCGACGTTGCTCTCGCTGCCGTCGCTCGCGAGCGCGTTCACCAGCACGCGGTTGCTGCCCTCGCGCACCGGCACGAACGCCTGGAACGTGCCGTCGGGGTTGAGGCGCACATCCGGCGTGTCTTCGCGCAGCGTCAGGTTCACGACCGCGACGTCCTCGACGTTCGCGAACGACACGGACTGGAGCGCTGCGACGATCTTGCCGGGCTCGAGCACCGGTGTGAAGGTGCCGAGCGTCGCGCGCGCGACCTCCGTCGCGGCGACGGGGCGTCCGAGCGCGTTCTGTCCGAGGGCGTACGTGTTGATCCGGATGCCGGCGGCCTTCGCGAGCTTCGCCGCGTTGACGGCCGCCTCGAGGTCGCCGGCGTCCTCGATCGTCGCCTGGCCCGTCGGGAAGGTCGGATGCCCGTCGGTGAGGAGCAGCATCACCTTCTGCGCGCCGGCGAGCCGCGGGCTCGCGGCGCCCGAGAGCCCGGCGAGCTCCGTCGTCGCGAGCCGGATGCCCGCGGAGAAGTCCGTCGCGCCGTGGGGCCCGCGTGCGAGCACGCGGCCGAGCGCACCCTCGAGCCGGCCGAACTCCGACGTGAGCGGCACCTCGAGCGTCGCGTTGCGCTGGTCGCGGCTGCGCTGGAGACCGGTCTGGATGTTCACCTCGCCCGAGAACGAGACGAGCCCGACGCGCGCGCGGTCCGCGGAGAGGCTGCGCACGAGCGCGCGCGCCGCGGCGACCTCGGCGGCGAGGATGGTGTCGTCGGGGTCCGTGCAGACCGTGCCTTCCGGGAACTCGCCGGGGGCGTAGAGGCCTTCCGCCGGGTTCTCTCCGACGACGCCGTCGCCGTCGACGTCGGCGCCGCTCGGGTACTGCGTCGACTGCGACACGTCGAGCACGAGCATCACGTCGAAGCGCTGCGCCTGGGCCCCCGCGGCGATCGCGGTGCCGCGCACCTCGACCATGTGTTCGCGCCCTTGCAGCGCAGCCCCGGACGCCGGGCTCTCGACCACGACGCGGATGCCGCGCGGCGCTGCCGGCGGGGCGGTGGCGGCAGCGCGTTCCCCCGTCTCGAACGGATCCTCGACGGCGAAGCCGCCGAGCTCGGCCTGCGCGGCGGCGGGAGCGGCCGCGGCGAACGCGGAGAGCGCCGCGAGCGACGCTGTCAGCGCCGCGCGCGCCGCGAGGCGCACGGGGAGCGGGAGCTGGGGGCGGGCGCGCAACGGAACCTCCGACCTCGATCGTATCACGCTCCCCGCGGAGCCGCGGGCGAAGCGCGCGGACCGCGACGATCCGATTGCGGGAAGGATGTGACGGGCGACGCAGTCACGGTTCGCGCTCCTACTCGACGTAGCCGAGGGCCTGGAGCGCCTCCTTTTCCGCGGCCGTGAGCGTCGCCTGGCCGCTCCCCAGGCGGTGCGCCTCGGCGAGCTTCTGCTGGCCGTCGAGGTGGAGGCGCAGCTCGGCGCTGCGCGCCGGCTCGCTGGCGTGCAGGTTCGCGCGCTCGCCCGGATCGGCCGCGACGTGGAACAGCTCCGCCGTTGGGAGGCCGCGCGGGTTGCCCGGGTTCGCCTCGATCAGCTTCCAGCTGGACGTGCGCAGCGCGCGCAGGACGTTGCCCTCGTGGTCCTCCTCGGCGAAGTGCAGCCGGTCCTTGTCCGCGCGGCCGGCGTAGGGCACCGCGAGGTCCACGCCCTGCATCGCGGGCGGGATCGGGGCGCCGGCGCGCGCGAGCAGCGTCGGCGCGACGTCGATCAGCCGGGCGATCCCCTCCGGCGTCCCGGAGGGCGCGAGCGGCTGGCGCTTCTGCCACTTCACGAGGAGCGGCACGTGGATCTGCTCCTCGTACAGCGTGAGCCCGTGCCAGAAGCCGCCGTGCTCCTGGAACTCCTCGCCGTGGTCCGAGACGAGGGCGATCACGGTGTCGTCGTAGACGCCCAGCGACTCGAGCTTTGCGAGCAGCTTCCCGAACTGCTCGTCGAGGTACGCGATCTCCCCCTGGTACAGCCGGCGCATCTCGCCGGCGAGCGCCGGGTCCGGGTGCTGGTTCGCCGCGCGCGAGATCGCGTAGCCGTCGTACGGGTGCGCGAAGTACGGATCGTGCGGATCCATGTAGTGGAGGAACAGGAAGAAGCGCGAGCCCTGGTGGCGCTCGAGCCAGTCGAACGCGACGCCGTTCACGACCTCGGCGTCCTGGTAGAAGTCCCCGACGCGCAGCCTCTTGTCGAGCTTGAAGTACACCGAGCGCGCGATCTGGTAGAGGATCAGCTTCGAGGACGACTCGCGCGCGCCGAACAGGTAGTCCGGCGCGAGGTAGTGGTACTCGCCGAAGCCCTGGGCGAAGCCGAAGCTCTCGGCGAGGTTGATGTTCGAGGCGATCCCGCCCGTCGCGTAGCCGCGCTCGGAGAGCGCCTCGGCGAGCGTCGTCGCGGCCGGCGCGAGCGACGCCGTCTTCGTCGTCGCGCCGTGGCTCGTCGGCACGAGCGACGTGAGGAGCGACGCGGCCGCGGGCTTCGTCCACGACGCGTGGGAGAAGCCGCGGAACGCGGTGCCCTCGTCGCCGAGCCGACACAGGTGGGGCGTCGGCTGCGCGCCGCCGTAGCAGGAGAGGTGGTCGGCCCGCAGCGTGTCCACCATGACGAGGATCAGGTTCGGGCGGTCCGCGAGCGCGGCCGGGATCGCGGGCGGCGCAGCGGGCGCGCCCCCCTTCGGTCCGAACAGCGCCGCCGCGGCCGCGCCGGCCGCGACCACGGCGGCGAGGAGCGCGAGCGCCGGGAGCGGGCGCACGATCGCTCCGGCGCGCGAACGGAAGAAGCGCGGGCCGAGCGCGAAGAGCGCGAGCGCGAGCGCGGCGAACCCGACGAGCAGGCCGAGCAGCACGGGGAGCGGCGGCATCTGCTCGTGGAAGACGTCGCGGCGCACGCGGAAGAGCGCGATCGCGAGGCCGAGCGGCACGAGCGTGGCGAGCAGCGCGAGGGCCGGCGTCCAGCCGCGCTGGTCGGCGTCGTCCATCGGGAGCAGCGCCAGCAGCGCGCCGCCCGCGAGGCCGAGGGCCCCGAGGAGCGCGGCGTAGGCGAGCGGCGCGTACCAGAGGACCTGCGCCTCGCGGCCGAAGCCGCCCGCGGCGATGGCGACCGCCTCGGGCACGCCGATCAGGAGGCCCGCCAGGATGGCGGCGCCGAGCCCGAGCCCGGCGCCCGCACGCGCGCGCGACCGCAGCGGCGCGACCGGCGCCGCGGCGCCGCGCGCCTCGCGCCGGCGGCGGTCCTCGTCGGTCTCGAGGCTCACCGCCGCGCGCGCGGCCTCGTCGTAGTCGATTTGCACGCCGTCGACGCGGCACCAGGCGGGCCGGTAGTCCGCCGGGCGCAGCCACCAGAAGACGCCGCCGGCGAGGGTCAGCGCCTCGGCCGCCCAGAACCCGAGCGCCGCGGACACGATCGCGCCCGCGGGCCCGATCATGTTCTTGAGCAGCAGGAGCTGCGCGAGCTCCCGGATGCCCTCGCCCGCGATCGTGATGGGCGAGAGCACGGTGGCGAGGATCTGGATCGAGGAGCCGAGCACGACCGGCCAGAACTCGACCCCGGGCGCCGAGATCGCGCGGGCGGTGAAGTAGTACATCACCGCCGTTGTGAAGTGGACGACGAACGAGAGGAAGAGCACCAGCGCGACGAGCGACTTCCGGTCGCGGTAGGCCGCCGCGGAGCGCGAGACGCGCAGGACGACGCCCTCGAGCCGCGCCTTCCCCGGCAGCGGCAGGTGCTCGATTCCCCACTGCACGAGCCCGGGGAAGAAGAGCACCACGAGGAGGGACCCGATCACCCCCGCCGAGATCGCGACGCCGAGCCCGGCGACGAGGTTCGCCGTGCCGCGCTCGTCGAAGATCGCGTGGAACATCGCCATGCCGGCCGGGAGCGCGACGAGGTACGAGAGCAGGATCCCGGTCACCCCGATCACCTTCTCGAGCGCCTTCGCCGCCGTCACCTCGACGGTGCGGCCGCTGAATCGCGCCGCGTCGTAGAGGAGGTAGCCGTCGAGCCCGGCGGTGCTCGGGAGG
>DATAGA010000164.1:0-4797 GCA_036257215.1 Myxococcota bacterium | reverse complement strand
GCCGAGGAAGCCCAGCCCGATGCTTGCGATCGTGATGCCGAGCTGCGTGGCGGCGATCGCGTCGTCGAGCCGCTCGATCGCCCGCGCGGCGGCGGCCGCGCCGCGGCGGCCCTCCGCTTGCCAGAGCTGCACCTCGCTGCGCCGCACGGCGACGAGCGCGAACTCGGTCGCGACGAAGTACGCGTTCGCGAGCACGAGCCCGAAGAGCGCGAGAACGGCGAGCGTCGTCACGCGGGGGGCCGGCCTGGAGCCATCTCGGAAAGGCTAGCGCGCCTCGGAACGCGGGCGCGGAAGCGTGACGCGCGCCACCGCCGGCACGGCGAGCAGCAGCCCGAGCGCGCCCGCCGCGAGCGTCGCGCGCGGGCCGAGCGCGGTTCCGAGCGCGCCGCCGAGCACGGAGCCCGCGAGCATCGCGGCCTGGCCGACGAACGCGAACGCGCCCGCGACGCGACCCCGCAGCTCGGCTGGCACCGCGCCCTGACGGACGCTCGTCTGGTGCACGTCGAACACGACCTCGCCGCCGTCGCCGAGCTGCTGCGCGACGAGGAGCGCGAAGCCGAGCGCGCCCGGCCCCGGCACGAGCGGCACGAGCAGCGCGGAGAGGCCGAGCACGAGGACGCCGGTCCACATCGCGTGTCGCGCGCCGAAGCGCCGGCCGAGCGCGGCCGCGGCCGCGGCGCCGATCACCGAACTCGCCGCGCCCGCCGCGAAGACGAGGCCGAGCCAGCCCGGGTCGAAGCCCAGGCCGTCGAGGAAGAGGAGGTACACGACGCCGATCACCTGCCACGAGCCCGCGAGCAGGGCGGTGGCGACGGCGAGGCGGCGCAGCGTAGGGTCCGCCGCGGCGTGGCGCACGCCGGCGGCGAGCTCGCGCAGCGCCTGGCGCGCGCCGGGGCCGTGCTCCGCCTCGCGGGGCGCGGGCGCCGGCTCGGGCCTGCGGATGCGACCGAGCAGCGCGGCGGACGCGAAGAAGGTGCAGGCGTCGACGAGGAGCGCCACCGGCGCGCCGAGGAGCTGCACGAGCCAGCCGCCGGCGGCGAAGCCCGCGCCCTCCGTCGCCGCCTTCCCCCCGCGCAGCCGCGCGTTTGCTGCGACGAGCTGGCTCGGGCCGACGAGCCCCGGGAGGTACGCGTCGCGCGCCACGTGGAAGAGGAAGCCGAGCGCGCCGGCCGCAAGCGCGACGGCGTACAGATGCTCGATGCGCAGCGCGCCGAGTGCCCCGGCAACGCCGGTCCCCGCGTAGAGCGCCCCGAGCGCGAGGTCCGACCCGACGAGCGCGGGGCGCTTGCGCAGGCGGTCGACCCACGCGCCCGCCGCGAGGCCGAACGCGATCCCGGGCACGAGCCCGAGCGTGCGGAGGGCGCCGAGCTCGGCGGGCGACGCGTGGAGCTCGCGGATCGCGAGCAGCGGGACGGCGAGCATCGTGATCATGCTGCCGAAGTTGCTGACCGTCGCCGCGGCGAAGAGCCGCACGAAGTCGGCGTCCCGCCAGGGGTCGCGCGCGGCGGCCGCTCCCGCCGCGTCGCTCGCGGCTGCTTCCGCGGTCGCGTGCGCGGGCTGGCGCCCGGCCTCCTCAGGCACCGAGCAGCGTGCGCAGCGCGTCGTTCAGGAAGACGCCGCGCGGATCCAGCCGCTCGCGCAGCGCCGCGAAGTCGGCGAAGCGCGGGTAGAGCGCGGCGAGGTCGGCGGCCTTGCGCGAGTGCCACTTGCCCCAGTGCGGGCGGCCGTCGTGCTCGACGAAGATCGGCTCGAGGTCCGCGAACAGCTCGGCGTGCGGGAGGCGCGCGTCCTCGTGGATGGAGATCGTCACGGTCGCGCGCGCGCTCGCCGTCGAGAGCCAGGCGTCGTCTCCGGCGAGCGTCCGGTACTCGACGGGCCACTCGACGTCCGGCCAGCGCGCGCGCATGCGCGCCTCGACGGCGCGCAGGCAGCGCGGCCCGGCGTCGGCCGGCACGGAGTACTCCATCTCGTTGAACTTGAGCTCGCGCACGGAGGGCAGGATGCGCGCGCTCCAGCCGATGCGCTCCCGCTTCGGGTCGGCCACGTCCCCGGGCTCGGCCGCGGTCGGGTGGATCGCCTTCGACTCGACGAAGTCGCGCTTCGGGAACCAGAAGAACTCGTAGTGGCGGTTGGAGGCGACGTCCTCGTCGAGGCGCTCGAGGCACTCCGCGAGGCTCGAGCGCCGCACGCGCTCGTGCAGCCGGTAGGCCGGGAGCAGCCGGAAGCGCGCGGCCGCGACGACGCCGAGCGCCCCGAACGAGACTCGCGCCGCGCGCCAGAGCTCGGGCTCGCGCTCCTCGGAGCACTCGACGACCTCCCCGGACGCGAGCACGAGGCGGAGCGCGGACACCTGCGCCGAGAGGTTGCGCAGCGAGCGGCCGGTGCCGTGCGTGCCGGTGCCGAGCGCGCCGCCGACGGACTGCACGTCGATGTCCCCGAGGTTCTCCATCGCGAGCCCGCGCTCGAGCAGCGCCTCGCCGAGGGCGTGCAGCTTCGTCCCAGCCCGCACCGTGGCCTCGAGCCGGCTCGGATCGCACTCCTCGATCCCGGCGTGGGCGTCGAGAGAGGCCACGTAGCCCGGCGTCGCGACGAGGGGCGTGAACGAGTGGCCCGTTCCGACGACCCGGACGCTGCGGCCCTCCGAGGCGGCGCGCCGCACGAGCGCCGCGATCTCGGCCTCGCTCGCGGGCGCCGGCAGCCCGGCCGCCTCGCAGCGGACGCAGCCCGACCAGTTCGCCCACGTCGGCACGCTCCTAGCGCCCCCGCTCGAGCGCGCCGACGGAGAACACCGCGTCCTCGAGCGCCGGGTCGAGCTCGACCGCCGACGTCTCGAGTCGGCTCTCCGTCCCGCGCTTCACGTCGCGCATGCGGACGAGCCGCGGCACGTGCGCGGCGCCCTCCTTCGTGATGCGCGCCGGGTCGACGGTCAGAACCTTCTCGGGCTGCTCGCCCTTGCCGTAGAAGGCGATCTCGAGGGGCAGGCAGGTCTCCTGGTCGACGGAGGAGACGATGCGCGTGTAGGCCGAGCCGGCTTCGGCCGACGGCGCCGCCTCCACGGTCCACACCTTGCGGCCGTCCTTCGAGGCCTCGGCGCCGAGCTTCGCGTCGGCCTGGCGCGAAGCGGCGAGCAGCCGGTCGAGGTCCTCGTAGGAGAAATCGCTCCCGAGGAACTTCCCGCGCAGCGTGCGCGAGGTGATGCGGCGGACCTTCCTCAGCTCCGGGAGGTAGACGTAGAGGTCGTTCTTCCCGTCTTCCTTCTGGTGCAAGAGCACGCTCGTGCCGCGTACGTCGGGCGGCTCCGCCACGCGCACGAGGACGCGCCCGAGACCGCCCTGCGTGCGCTTCGCGAGGACCTCCGCCTCGTAGCGGCGCTCGCCGCCGCCGCGGTCCGTGCTGACGAGCGCCACGGTCTGGACCAGCGCCTGGGTCGGCGCGTTCTTCTGCATGCACGCCTGCACGTCGGCGAGGGTCGTCGCCCCGGCCGGGGCGGCGAGGGCGCACAGAAACGCGAGGCGCGGGGTGGCTCGCACGGGGACTCCTTCGTCGGGCGTCTCAGACGTCGGCCGCGTCCGCCGCCGGCTCGCCGCCCGCGAGGCGCCGCTCCGCGCGCCGGACGCGGGCGATGATCTCGCGGAAGATCTCGAACGCGATCTCGGGCATCGTGAAGACCAGGTCCTTGAGCCGGTCGCCTGCGAGGCTCGCGACACGCGCGTCCTTGGCGACGACGATCGTCGCGGTGCGCGTCTCGTCGTCGAGCACCGCCATCTCGCCGAACGAGCTGACGGCGCTGAGCCGGTTCAGCAGCTTCGGGTTCGGCCCGCCCCAGCCGGCCCAGACCTCGACCTCGCCCTCGAGCAGGAGATAGAGCTCGTGGCCGGGCTCGCCCTCGCGCACGATGAGCTCGCCGCGCACGTAGGTCTCGTCACGCATCGCGCGGTGGATCGACTCCAGCTGGTCGAGGCGCAGCCGCGCGAAGATCGGCACCTCGCGCAGTGCCAGCAGGCGCTCCATCGTCCCGTGCTCTCCCTCGTCGGCCGCGGCCGCCGCTGCGGCGGCGACGCGGATCCAGGGATCCGCCGCGCCCCGGCCCGCCTCCACCACGTCGGCCGCACTGTGCGGCCGGGCGGGGACGAGCGGGACCCCGCGGATTCTATCCTCGAGCGGGCCGCTCTCGTGCAGGAGCGCGAGGAGCCCCGCCGCGGAGCGGTCGCCGAGGTTGGACAGGACCTCGAGCGCGTCCGCCCGCGCCCGCGGGCGCCCGAGGCGCAGGGTGCGCTGCACGCTGCGGACCACGATGGGGCCCTCGAGCAGCTCGAGGATGCGGAAGGAGAGCCGGAGCGCGCGCGCTCCTGCGCTGGCGTGGGCCGTGCGCAGGAAGCGGTGCGGCACGTCGGCAGCCGCGGTGGCGAGGGCGGCGCCGGCGAGCTCGTGGGTCCAGGCGTCGCGCACGCGGCGGCGCAGCTCGACCGACAGCGCCGCCCGGGCGCGCGGCGTTCCGGCGGCGCCGATCGCCGCGAGCGCGGAGTCCACGGTCCAGAGCCCGCGCGCCTCGAGCTGCGGGCGCGCGGCCTCGACGCCGCGGTCGCCGAGCCGTCCAAGCGCCTCGGCGCCCGCGCCGCGCACGGAGCGAGCCGAGTCGTCGAGCGCGCCGCCGAGCGCTTCGGCCGCGGCGTCGGTGCCCTGGGCGCCGAGCATCCCCACCGCCGCGAGACGCACCGCCGGATCGCGGTGCTCGACCAGCGGCGCCACCTGCGCCGTCGGCACGCTGTGCTCCGCGCCGAGCCGCACGAGCGCCTC
>DATAGA010000094.1:0-10767 GCA_036257215.1 Myxococcota bacterium | reverse complement strand
CGCGCTGGTCGTCGGGGTCGTTCAGCTCGCTGAAGGCGTTCGCGAGCTCCATGCCGGCGGCGAACAGCTCGAAGCGCTCGACGAGACGCGGGTCGTCGGGCGAGCGCTTCGCGAGCGGCGAGAGCTCGACGGGGTAGTCGGTGAGGAAGATCGGCTGCACGAGCTTCGGCTCGACGTGCTCGCTGAAGAGGGCGTCCACGAGCTGGCCCCAGGTCAGCGCGTCGCCCGGGTCGAGGCCCGCGCGCCGGGTCGCCTCGCGCAGCGAGGCGAGGTCACTCGCGGCGAGCACGTCGATCCCGGTCGCGTCGCGGATCGCGTCGGGCAGCCGGCGGCGCGCGAACGGCGAGCCGAACTCGAGGGTCTCGCCGCGGTAGACGAGGCGGCTGCCGCCGCTCACCGCCGACACGACGTGGCGCAGCAGGCCCTCGGTGAGCTCCATCATGTCGCGGTAGTCGGCGTAGGCCTGGTAGCACTCCATCATCGTGAACTCGGGGTTGCGCTTGCGCGAGACGCCCTCGTTGCGGAAGTCGCGGCCGATCTCGTAGACGCGGTCGAGGCCTCCGATCACGAGGCGCTTCAGGTACAGCTCGTCCGAGATGCGCAGGTACACGTCCTGGTCGTACACGTTGTAGCGGGTGACGAACGGGCGCGCCGTGGCGCCCCCGTAGAGCGGCTGCAGCACCGGGGTCTCGACCTCGAGGAAGCCGCGCTCGTCGAGGAACGTCCGCATCTCGCGAACGACCCGGGTGCGCGCGATCGCGACCTCGCGCGCCCGCTCGTTCGTGTGGAGGTCGTGGTAGCGCGGCCGGTAGCGCGCCTCGACGTCGACGAGGCCGTGCCACTTCTCGGGCAGCGGGCGCAGGCTCTTCGCGAGCACCTCGAGGCTGCGCGCGTCGACGCTGAGCTCGCCCCTCTGCGTGCGCCAGAGGACGCCCTCGGCTCGCACGAAGTCGCCGACGTCGAGCTCGCGCCCGAGCGCGAACACCTCGGCCGCCACCTCGCCCTTGCGCAGCGTCACCTGCAGCGACGTCCCGTCCTGGACGAGCGTCAGGAAGACGAGCTTTCCGAACGAGCGCACCGCCATGACGCGGCCCACCACCGCGAGCCGGCGCGCCTCGGCCGCGAGCGCCTCGGCGTCGGAGGCGTCGTACTGCCGGCGCACGTCGGCAAGGGGCACGAAGTCGCCGACGCGCGCGGGGAACGGGTCGAGCCCGCGCTCGCGCAGCGCGGCGAGCCGCGCGCGCCGCGCCTCGTGCTCCCGGTCGCTCACGCCGCCCCCGCGGCCGCGCCGGCGGCCCCCGCCGCGCGCCGCAGCAGCGCCGCGCGGATCAGACGGTCGATGTCGCCGTCGAGGACGCCCTCGGCGTTGCCGACCTCGAGGTTCGTGCGGTGGTCCTTCACCCGCTGCGCGGGGTGGAGCGTGTACGAGCGGATCTGACTGCCGAACCCGATCTCCTTCTGCTCGCCGCGCAGAGAAGCGAGCCTCTCCTCCTGCTCGCGCCGCGCGCGCTCGTAGAGCCGGGCGCGCATCACCTTCAGCGCCTGCGCGCGGTTCTTGTGCTGCGAGCGCTCGCTCTGGCACTGCACCACGATGCCCGTCGGCACGTGGGTCATGCGCACGGCGGAGTCGGTCTTGTTCACGTGCTGGCCGCCCGCCCCCCCGGCGCGGAAGGTATCGACCCGCAGGTCCTTCTCGTCGATCTCGATCTCGATCGAGTCGTCGAGCTCGGGAAACACCGAGACGCTGGCGAAGGCGGTGTGGCGGCGGTGCTGCGAGTCGAAGGGCGAGATCCGCACGAGCCGGTGGACGCCCTCCTCGGCCTTCAGATGGCCGTAGGCGTACTCCCCCTTCACGGTGAAGGTGACGCTGCGGACGCCCGCCTCCTCCGCCGCCTGGAAGTCGAGCACCTCGCACTCGAAGCCGCGCCGCTCGGCCCAGCGCAGGTACATCCGCATCAGCATCTCCGCCCAGTCGGCGGCGTCGGTGCCGCCGGCCCCGGCGTTGATCGACACGATCGCGTTGGAGGCGTCGTGCTCGCCGCCGAGGAGGAGCTGGAGCTCGGCGCCCTCGAGCTCGTCCTCCGCCTTTTGCAGGCGCTCGGCGGCCTCGACCAGCGTGTCGGCGTCGCCCGCCTCGGCGGCCAGCTCGAGCAGCACCTCGGTGTCGTCGACCGCCTCCGCGAGACGACCGCACAGCGAGAGCTCGCGCTCTACCCGGCGCTGCTCGCGCAGCACGCGCTCCGCGCGCTCGCGGTCGTCCCAGAGGTCCGGCCGACCGGCCTCCGCAGCGAGCTCGCCCTGGCGGCGCACGAGGCCCGGCTCGTCAAAGCCGCCCCCGGAACTCACCGAAGCGGGCGCGCAGGACGCGCGCGCGCTCGCCGAGCTCGGCGGCGTCGGGGACGGCGGGAGTCGACTCGCTCATGGGGCCTCGGCTCCGGCGCTCCGGCGGCGCCACCCCCGGAACGCTGCGACCGCGACGGCGGCCCAGCACGCGAAGGCGAAGACGTCGCCGTGGCGAACGTAGAAGGTGGGCCGTTCGTCCGCCGCGGCGAGCTCGACCTCCCCCACCAGAAGGTCGCGCTCGAAGATCCGCGTCCGGCTCCGCACCGTGCCCTGCGCGTCGATCAGGGCGGAGACGCCGGTGTTGGCCGCCCGCGCCACCGGGCGGCCGCTCTCCGCCGCCCGCAGCGCCGTCATCACGAGGAACTGGTGCGGCGCGCCGGTGCGGCCGTACCAGGCGTCGTTCGTGATGGCGATCGACACCTGCGCCCCGTCCGCGGCGAAGCGCCGCATCAGGTCCGGGAAGAGCAACTCATAGCAGATCGCGATCCCCGCGGGCAGGTCGGCCCCGTCCGGCCCGGCCCCGGGGAGCGCCACGCGTCGCGGCGAGGGCCCTTCGCTGACGTCCCCGGACGCGATCCCGGTCGCGACCGCGGACACGAAACGGCCGATGAGACCGCGGAAGGGCACGTACTCGCCGAACGGCACGAGGTGCGCCTTGTCGTAGCGGTCGACGACGCCCCGGGCCGGGTCGATCACGTAGCCGCTGTCGTAGTAGGCGAGCGCGCGGCGCTGGCCGGCGCGCGAGGGGTCGTAGCCGTCCACCCCCACCGCCCCGACGACGAGCGTCGCGCCGGTCTCGCGCGCGAGCGCCTCGAGCCGGGCGCGCATGCGGCGGTCGACGTCGAGCGAGCCGGGGACCGCGGTCTCCGGCCACGCGACGAGCCGCGCCCCGCGCGCGGCCGCCTCGCGCGTCAGCGCCTCGTAGATGACGAGCGTCTCCTCCGCCATCTGCGGCGACCACTTGCGGCCCTGATCGATGTTGCCCTGGACCACTGCGGTGGCGACGCGCCCGCCGCCGCCCGCGGGCGCGGCCACGAGCAGCCCCGCTCCGAGCGCGTGGAGCGCGGCGAGACCGGCGAGGCCCGCGAGCGCGGCGCGGCGCCGGCGCGCGGCGAGCGCGGCGAGCGAGGCGCCCCCGAGCGCCGCGGCGAACGAGAGCGCGTACACGCCGCCCACCGACGCGAGCGCGCGCAGCGGGCCGTCGGCGTGGAGCGCGTAGCCGAGCGTCGCCCACGGAAAGCCCGTCAGCGAGAAGGAGCGCAGGTGGTCGATCGCGGTCCAGAGCGCCGCCAGCGCGAACGGGCCCGCGACGCCGCGCGCCGCGAGCCACGCGCTCGCGCCGGCGAGCAGGGACGTGTGCGCCGCGATGTAGGTCGCGAGGAGCAGCACGGCGACGACGCCGATCGGGGGCCAGGCGTGGCCGTAGGTGACCGTGACGACGTAGATCCAGTGCAGGACGAGGCCGTGCGCCGCGAGCCCCGCCGCGAACCCGGCGCGCAGCGCCGCCCGCGGCGCGAGCCCCTCGAGCCCGCACCAGAGCGCCGCCGGGGCGAGGAACGCGAGCGGCGTCCCGAGGTCGAGCACGCGCTCGCCGACCAGGTGGGGGAAGGAGAGGAAGGTGAGGGTCGCGTACGCCGCGAGCCAGCCCGCCCGCCGGGCGCGGCTCACGGCGCGAGCGCGCGCCACAGCCTGCGCTCCTCGGCGCGCATGCGCTTCGCCTCCGCGTCGCGCTCGTGGTCGTGGCCGACGAGGTGGAGCACGCCGTGGATCAGGAGCCGCGCGACCTCGTCGTCGAGCGGCCGGCGCGCGCGGCGCGCCTGGCGCTCCGCGACGCCGAGCCCGATCACGACGTCGCCGAGGAGCGCGCCGCGGCGCTCGGCGTGGTCGCCGTCGAGGAGCGAGAAGGAGAGCACGTCGGTGGCGCGGGGCTTCCCGCGGTAGCGCCCGTTCAAGCTCGCGATCTCGTCGTCGCCGACGAGCGCGACGGAGAGCTCCGCGCCGCGCCGGCCGAGCGCCGCCAGCACGCGCGACGCGCGGCGCCGCAGCAGCCTCCGGTCGACGACGGGCGCCGCGCCCCGCGGCGGCCCCGAGACGCGCACGCTCATTCGGAGCGGCCGGGCTCCCGCTCTGCGCGCTCCGGCGCGTCTCCGGCCCGCTCGCTCTCTCCCGACGCGCTCCGGTCGGCCCGCTCCGCCTCCGCTTCGACCGCGTCCTCGGGGCCCACGGCCGGCGCCTGCGCCGCCTCGCGCTCGTAGGCGCGGATGATCGACTGCACGAGCGGGTGGCGCACCACGTCGGCCTCGGTGAAGCGCATGAAGCCGATGCCTTCGACGCCGTCCAGGATCCGCACCGCCTCCACCAGCCCGCTGCGCTGGCCCGACGGCAGGTCGATCTGGGTGATGTCGCCGGTGACGACGGCCTTCGAGTCGAAGCCGAGGCGCGTCAGGAACATCTTCATCTGCTCGGGCGTCGTGTTCTGCGCCTCGTCGAGGATGACGAACGAGTCGTTCAGCGTGCGGCCGCGCATGAAGGCGAGCGGCGCCACCTCGATCACGCCGCGCTCGATCCAGCGCTGCGCGCGGTCGAAGTCGGTCATGTCGTGGAGCGCGTCGTAGAGCGGACGCAGGTAGGGGTTCACCTTCTCCGCCAGCGTCCCGGGGAGGAAGCCGAGGCGCTCGCCCGCCTCGACCGCGGGGCGCGTCAGGATCACGCGCGCGACCTCGTGGCGCTGGAGCGCCGCGAGCGCGAGCGCCATGGCGAGGTACGTCTTGCCGGTGCCGGCCGGCCCCACCGCGAACACGACGTCGTGGCCGCGGATGGTCTCGATGTAGCGGCGCTGGGAGAGGTTCTTCGCCGTGATGCGACGGCGCCCCGGCGCGCCCTCGAGCACGTCCTCGTGGAGCTTGTCGCGCTCGGCGTCGGGGGTCTGCGCCACCATCTGCACCGCGGCGCGCACGTCCTGCGGTCGCAGCGTCCCGCCGCGGCGCACCATGCCGTAGAGCTCCTCGAGGACCCTGCGGCCCGCCCGCACGCGCGGCTCGTCGCCGATGAGCCGCACCTCGTTGCCCCGCGCCCTGGCGGCGATCCCGAGCTCCTGCTCGACGATCCGGAGCGTGCGCTCCCGGTCCCCGTAGAGGGCTGCGGCGGTCTGGTTGTCGTCGAAGACGAGGGTTTGGCGGGTGCTGGCGTCGTCGGGAATGTCGGGCGGCCCCTTCGCGGAGCTCCCGCCGTGCGGCGCGGGCTCCGGGGTCAGCGATCGGCGTCAGGACTCGGGGGCGAGAGCAGTGAAGCCGGCCCCTTCGGCGTCGGACATAACGTAAGGATCGCCGCCCGGGGTCGCCAACGACTCTTCGAGCGGCCAGCCGTCCCGCGTGAGCTCGGCGGCCTCGCGCGGCCACCGTCCGTGCAGGACGCGCCACGCCTCGGCGGCGTTGCGCACGCGCTCGGCGGCCGCCCCGGCCCGCGCCGCGGCGAGCAGGTCCAGCTCGAGCCCGGCGGGCTCCGGCGCGGGCGCGCGCTGCGCGAGGACGGCGACGAGCGCGAGCGCCGCGAACGGGAGCGCCGCCCCGAGCGCGCGCACGGCCCGGGCGGGTGCCCGCGCGACGGCGAGGGGGACGCTGGCCGCGGCGGGCACGGCCGCGACGGCGCGTCCGGGCGCGGCGAGCTCGAGCGCCCCCGCGCGCCGCATCCCGGTCAGCAGGCGCGCGCCGTCGAAGCTCGTGACCCGCGCGAGGTCGAACAGCCGGCGCACGGGGCGCTGTCCGTCCGCGAGCTCGTGCAGGCGCGCCGCGGCGGCGAGCTGATCGCCCGATTCGCCGCGCACGGAGTCGCGATACGCCTCGAACGGCGCCCCGCGCCGGAACACGGCGTCCTCGCGACGGGCGTCGGGGTCGAGCGTGCGCCACTCGTCCACCATCCGCAGGCCGTCCATCAGGATCTGCTCCGCCGGCCAGCGCCGGCCGCGCTCGCCGCGCTCGCGCACCTTCTGGGCGCTGAAGTGGAACGAGCCCGCGCTCCAGCGCAGCAGCTCGAAGACGGTCTCCTGGGTGAGCAGCTCCTCGAGCGCGTCGAGCTCGCGCACGGGGATGCGAGCGCGCTGGGCCGCGAGCCGCCGCAGCGACCCGGCCTCGCCGAGCTCGGGCTCGAGCTCGACGAGCTGCTCGGGCGCGAGCGCGCCCGAGCGCACGAGGAGGTCGGCGAACGCGGCGTCGTCGTGCGATCCGGCCGGAGCGGCCCACACGACCGAGCCCTCGACGAAGCCGACGTGGAGCAGGCGTCCGCCCTGGTCCGCCTCGAGCAGACCCGTCTTGCGCTGCTGGCCGATCAGCTGGAAGACCTCGCCGATGCCGAAGTCGCTCAGGTTTCCGCGCAGGGCGACCGCCACGCTCAGGCCCTCGACCGCAGCAGCGAGAGACACATCGCGGTGACGACCGCGTACCCCAGCGCGGCGAGCAGACCCCCGCCGCCGAAGGCCATCGCTCCCGCGGCCCCCGCGGCGAACGGGTCGGGTACGACGCCGGCGCGCGCGCCGTAGAAGACGACGGCCGCGGCGGCGAGGAGGACGGCGGCGAGCCCGAGCAGCGCGTGGCCCGACTGGAGCCCGGCCGCGCCGGGGACGGTGAGCGCAGCGACGCGGCGCAGGCGGACGAGCTGCACCTGCCGCGCTCGCAGCGCCGAGAGCCGCGCCACGCGGAGCGCGGGGTCGACCTCGCGGCTCTGGAGACCGCGCGCGAGCCCCGCGTGGAAGTCGCCGCCGGCTGCGAGACGGCGCAGTGGACCGCGCGCGGCGAGGCCCGCGAGCGCCGCCGCGGCGAGCCCCGCGAGGAGCGCGAGGGGTGAGCGGCCGAGCACCCCCGGCGCGAGCGCGCTCGGGCGGCCGGGCGGCAGCGCGCGCGCGGCGGCGCGCTCGCGCAGCGCGTCGGCGCCGAGCGGGACGTCTACGGGCCCGGCGCTCCCGACTTCGGCCGCGAGGCGCGTCAGCGCGTGCACGGCGCGCGCGTCGAGGACCTGCGCCTGCTTGAGCGCGAGATCCTGCTCGTCGAGCATGATGGCCCGGCCATAGGACTGCGCGAGGTTGAAGAGCACGAGCGAGTCAGGGCGCTCGCGCACCGCCTGCTCGTAGAGGTCGAGCGCCTCGGCGGCGGCCCCGCTCGCGAAGCGGGCGTTCGCCGCGTTGTTCAGCAGATCGAAGCGCGGCTCACCCTCGGCGAGAACCGCCCGGAAGCGCGCGTCGGCGCCGGCGGCGTCGCCGCCGCGGCGGGCGCTGAGCGCCAGCGCGCGGCGCGCGAGCGCGTCGCCGGCGGCGGCGCGCTCGAGCCGCGCGAGCTCGAGCGGCGAAGCGAGGTCGCGCTCGGCTGCGGCGGCCGCCGCGCCCACCGGATCGGCGGCGAGGGGGACGAGCGCCGCGTCGCGCGCCGCCGCGAGCGGGTGGAGCCCCGCGACGACCAGCAGCCCGGCCGCCGCGACGGCGATCGCGCCGGCGAAGCGGGCGCGCGCGACGGCGAGCGCGGCGCAGGCGAACGCGACGCCGACGAGGCCCTGGCCCGCGGCGGCTGGAACGAGGAGGAAGGCCGCGAGCGCCGCGCCGGCCGACGCGGCGGGCGCACCGAGGCGCACGGCGAGCCCGGGCACGAGCTCGGCGGCGGCGCCGAGGCCGGCGACGAGCAGGAACGCGAGGCCGCCGGCGAGCGCGGCGCGGGCGCCGGCGTCGAGCGCCGAGGCGCGCAGCCAGAGCGACGCTTCCGGGTGTCGGAAGAGCGCGGGGACGGCGGCGGCCAGCGCGTCGGCCGCGGCGATCGGCTGGACGGCCACGAGGCGCGCGAGCGCGAGCGCGGCGTGGGCGGCGGGAAGCTCCGGCGCGAGCAGCGCAGCGGCCTCGGCCCGCTCGAGCGCGGGGCCGAGCGAGTCCTCGTGGAGCAGCGCCCGCGCGGCCGGGTCGAGGCTCCAGATCCCCGCCTGGAGCGCTGCCGCGCGCAGGGCGCGCGCCCGGTCGGAAAGGCTGGTGCCGCCGAGGCGCCAGGCGCGCTCGAGTGCGGTCGCGGCGGCATCCGCGGACGGGGCCGCGCCGGGCGCAGCGGTCGGCCGCGCCCTCTCCGCTGGGGGGCTCGGCGGCGTCCCCGGACCGGGCGCGCTGCTCCCCGCAGGGACAGCCGCGGCCGCGCCGGCCGGCGCGATGCCCGGCGGGCTCGCAGGCGCCTTCTGGGCGCTCGCCGGCGTGGGGTCCCCCGCGCCCGCGGCCGGGAGCGCTGGCGCGGCGAGGACGAGCAGCGCCGCGCCGAGCAGCCAGCGGCACACGCGGGGCGCCTCCCCCAAAGCTCGCCTCCTCCCGCCGATCGGCTGTTTCCCCCATCGGCAGGGGGCCCGGGACGCTGTAGCTGCGCGCGGCTGGACCGGCGGGGGGTCGGCGTCTATGCTCCCGCGCCTTCGGGAGACCCATGGCCCAGCACAAGTCCGCCGAGAAGCGCGCGCGCCAGGCCGAGAAGCGCCGCGCGCGCAACCGCACAGTGCAGAGCCGCACGCGCAGCGCCGTGAAGCGCCTGCGCGACGCCATCGCCGCGGGCGACGCCGGCGCGGCGGCAGCGCGCCTGCGCGACGCCGAGCGCGCGCTGCGCAAGGCGGCGAGCCAGGGCGTCGTGCCGAAGCGGCGCGCCGACCGCAGCGTCTCGCGCCTCGCGAAGGCCGTCGGCAAGCTCGGTCGCTAGCGGCGCCGACGCGCGGGCTCCACCCGCGGTTCGCGGCTAGCTCGCGAGCGAGAGGACGAGCCGCTCGAGCGCGAGCTCGCCGGAGAGCTCGCCGCGGCCCGTCAGGCGCTCGTCGGTCTCGTGCACGGCGCGCAGCGCCGCCCGCAGACGCACCGGCGTATAGCGCCGCGCCTGCGCCTCGAGCTTGCGGAGCGCGTACGGCGGGGCCGCCACGCGCCCTCCGCCGCGCAATCGCACGAGCTTGCGGAAGTGGCTGGCGAGGGCGCCGAGCACGACGGGCGCCGGCGCGCCGCCCGCCTGGAGCCGCGCGAGCAGCTCGAGCGCGTCGGGCAGGCGGCCCTCGCCGATCGCGTCGGTCAGCGCCCACATCGGCTCCTCGGCCGCGTCCGTCGCCGTCTCGAGCACGTGGGCGCGCGTCACCGGGCGGCCCGGTCCCGCGAAGAGCGCCGCCTTCGCGATCTCCTGGCGCAGCAGGAGGAGCTGCGGCCCGATGCGGTCGGCGAGCGCCTCGGCCGCGCCGGCGCCGAGCGAGACGCCCTGGCGCGCCGCCTCGCGGCGCGCGAAGGCCGCGATCTCGCGCGCGTAGCGCGGGGCCTCGCACTCGACGCGCACGGACGGCTCGGAGAAGGCGCGCACCCAGCGGGCGCGCGCGTCGGGTCGCTCGGCGACGACGACGAGGACGCTCTGCGGCGGGTCGGGAAGCTCCGCGACGAGGGCCGCGAGCCGTTCGAGGAGCGGCGCCTCCGCTCCGCGGCGCCGCGTCTCGGGCTCGCGCAGGACGACGAGACGGCGCTCCGCCAGCACCGGGAGCGCGCGCAGCGCGTCCTCGAGCGCCGCCGGGGTGCAGGCCTCGCCGTCGAGTCGGTCGAGGTTGAAGTCTCGCGTTCCGGGCGCGAGGACGGCGGCCTCGAGCGCGCGGCGAGCGTCCTCGCGCAGCAGCGGCTCCGGGCCGGCCAGGAGGTATGCCGGGCGGACCCGGCGGCGGGCGAGCTCGGCCTCGAGCTCGTCCGGTGTCACGGCACGGCGCGCTCGAAGAGCCCGTCGTGGAGCCGCCCCGCGAGGACCACCCCCACGCGGCGCACCGCTTCCTCGCGGTTCTTGCGCATGGCCTCCACGTCGGCGCTGGCGAAGTAGAGGTCCGACTCCTGCATCACGCGCTCGTCCAGGTCGACCTCGCTGCCGTCGCGCCGGCGCACGTCCAGCTTGAGCCGCACGGTCACGGCGTACTCGAGCGCGAACTGGATCGACGAGAACGTGCGGCTCTGGACCACGACCTCCTCGACCACGCCGCCGATCACGAGGTCGGCGGCCGCCTCGTCGTCGACGAGCTCGAGCGCGCCCCGGCGCAGGAACTCGGAGACGATGGCGTCCGAGAGGATGGCGTCGGCGCCGGGCTCGAAGCTCTTGTTCTCGAGCGCCTCGATCGCGACGGTCTTCACGTCGCCGAGGGCGTTCTGGTAGCGGACGAGCTCGTAGCCGGCGAAGCAGCCCGACCCCGAGAGCGACGCGGCGACGAGCGCGAGGGCGACGACGGCGCGGACCCGATCCACGCGCGGGGTATAGCAGCCGCGGCCGGCGGCAGGCCACCAGTTCGGCGTGACGAGTCGTCGCCAACCCTGGCGCGTCCGGATCGGATAGCCGACCGAGCCGGCTTTGTCGGCTCCCGTCGGCTAGAGCGCGAAGCGGCGGGTCGCTTCGCGCAGGCCCTTCGCCTCGTCGACCA